>NZ_JBVVOZ010000014.1:0-202624 GCF_055807395.1 Bradyrhizobium sp. Kon10
ACCAGCGGAAGCTCTCGACGTATTGCTACGGATGAGCCATACACGAACTGTTGCGACGACCGGTTGAATCCGCCCAGGACACGACAGGCAAGAGGCGCTTCCGCAAGGAGGCGCCTTTTTTGTTTGAGAGCGGAGGGCCTTCACGCTACGGCTTCTCCCGCCGGGGCAACAGATGATCGAGCAGGCCGATCGGCAGCGGAAACACGACCGTCGACGACCGTTCGCCGGCGATGTCGTGCAGAGCCGCGAAATAACGTAGCTGCATCGCCTGCGGCTCCTGCGCGAGAATCCGGCCGGCCTCGACCAGCTTTTCGGCGGCCTGCTGTTCGCCCATTGCGTTGATCACCTTCGCCCGCCGCAACCGTTCCGCCTCGGCCTGCTTGGCGATCGCGCGCACCATGGTTTCGTTGATGTCGACGTCCTTGATTTCGATTCCCGTGACCTTGATGCCCCAGATGTCGGTCTGCTTGTCGAGGATCTCCTGGATATCGGCATTCAGCCTGTCACGCTCTGCGAGCATCTCGTCGAGTTCGTGCTTGCCAAGCACCGAGCGCAGCGTGGTCTGAGCGAGCTGGCTGGTCGCGGCCATGTAGTCGCCCACCTTGATGATGGCGCGCTCGGGATCGACGATGCGGAAGTAGAGAACGGCATTGACCTTGACCGAGACGTTGTCGCGCGAAATCACGTCCTGGGGCGGCACGACCTGCACCATCACCCTGAGGTCGACCTTGACGAGCTGCTGCACGACCGGAATGAGGATGATGAGGCCCGGCCCCTTCACCCCGGTGAAGCGGCCGAGCGTGAAGATAACGCCGCGCTCGTATTCCCTGAGGATGCGAACCGCCTGGGTGAGAAACAGGATGACGATCAGCGCAAGCGCTGCATAGATCGAATATTCAAACATCAGAGCTGACCTCCTTCACCGCTCGCAGCGCTCGGACGCCGAACCACCAGCGTCAAACCGGCGATATTGGCGACCTCGACCCTCTCGCCGGGCTTGAAGGTATCCGCGCCGCGCGCTTGCCAGCGCTCGCCATGCGTAAAGACGTGCCCGGCGTTCTCGTTCCAGTCGAGAACCTCGGCGATCAGTCCGCGCATGGCTTGCGCGCCGACCCGCGGCGGACCGCGGCGGGCGCGCCGAAGCGCGCCGAGCACGACCAGAACGAAACCCGTGAACATCGCTGCGACGACGGCGATGACCGACCACGAGAGCCGGTAGCCCGGCGCTTCGACCCTGACCAGCATGACGGCGCCAAGCACGAAGGCAACGACGCCTCCGAGGCCGATCACGATGGTTGGATTAAACGCCTCGATGGCGAGGAGCCCGATCCCGACCAGCATCAGGCCGAGGCCGGCATAATTGATCGGCAGCATGTTGAGGGCGTAAAGGCCGAGCAGCAGGCAGATCGTCCCGACCACTCCCGGAGCGACGACGCCGGGGGATACGAACTCGAAGATCAGGCCGTAGATGCCGACCATCAGCAGAATGAACGAGATGTTGGGATCGGTGATGACCGCCAGGAATCGAGAGATCCACCCGGGATCGACGGCTTCGATGACGGCGTCCTGCGTTGCCAGGCGTTGCGTCTTGCCACCCGCGACCTCGACGAGGCGACCATCGATCTGCCTGAGCAATTCGGCGGGATCGCGCGCCACGAGGTCGATGGCGTGCGCCTGCAACGCGCCGTTGGCGGACAGGGTGGCGGCTTCACGGACCGCCTTCTCGGCCCAATCGGCGTTGCGGCCGCGCAGTTCGGCGAGACTGCGGATAAAGGCGACGGCGTCGTTCGTCACCTTCGCCGTCATCGCGTCCTTCGGCTCATCCTTCTTGTCCTTGCTGTCCTTGTCGGGTGTGCCGCTCGGCAGGCCCGGAAGCGGTCCGCCAATCTGCACCGGCGTCGCGGCACCGATATTGGTGCCTGGCGCCATCGCCGCGATATGGGTCGCATACAGGATATAGGTCCCGGCGCTCGCCGCATGGGCGCCTGCCGGCGCGACGTAGCCGACGACTGGAACAGACGAGCCGAGCACATCCGCGATGATCTCGCGCATGCTGGAGTTGAGACCACCAGGCGTGTTCATTGTCAGAATCACGATCTCGGCGCGTCGTTGGCCTGCCCTGAGCAATGCCTCCTTGACGTAACTGGCCGACGCCGGGCCAATGGCCCCATCGATGGTGACGACGAGTGCAACACGTCTGTTCTCCTCCGCTGAGCCAGGAAGGAGAAAAGCAAGAAAAGCGACGATGCCGATCGCCGCAACGAGGGCCGCCTTCATAGTCTGCACGGCAAGGGCTCCCTTGACGCAGATATGGTGTGTGCCTCCCAAACCTCAATGTGGTGGCTTGCAGCTGTGGTTGTGCGATGCAATGCGCGGGGCGAACTGCGGTAGCCGATGGCGTCCCCCAAGCTACGCGGTGAGAGTCGCATCGACATCCATATCGTGCCCTTTCACGGCGGCGTCACTTCTCCGGAAAGTTGACCCCGATCTCCCTCACCCGCGGCGCCCACTTCACTAGCGCCGCGTCGTCGGAGGCCGCTTTCACGCTGTCACCCAGCAGCGACTTGGGCGCGGCGGCATTCTTGTCGAAACGGATTGTGACCGTGCAGCCGCCTTGCAGCGGCCGGCCGAGCGCGCCGCCTTTCCAGTCGGTGACCAGACCGCCATAGTCCCATTCGAAGCCGTTGACCAGGAACGGCCTGCCGTTGGCCTTCTGCACATCAAGAAGGCTGGAGCCGATCGTGACGCCATTGACGTTCCAGCGGCTGGTCTCGGCGGTGTCGCGCAGGGCCAGGCGAGAGACGCGCCTGGCGTTGTCTTCCGAGAAGGAGACCTCGATGCGCCGGTCCGCAGCGTTCGGAAACAGCACGAGCCCCTTGTGGGTCTCGCCCTCGGCGTCCGCGAGGTCCTGTACCACCGCCTCCTTGCCGAAGCGCAGCTTCAGGCTCGTTTCAGGGTCGTCACGTGCAATTGGCGAAGCGCAGGTGATCGGACCTCCCTGCGGCCGCGCGGTTTGCGCGAATGCGGGCGATGTGAGCAGGACAAGAGTGGCAGCGGCCGCATTGCGTATCATCGACATGCCATTCCAATCTGGAAACGAGCTGGAAGTTACGGCGCGCAGATAGCCTGTTCCGGGTCACAAGCCGCTCTGTCGCCAGTGGCCAGTCCCGAGCTTGCCGGTGATCACCGCAGTCGCGTCCCGTACTTCGTATGAGCCGCCATCGTTATAGTTCGAGAGTCCCTTGGTCGCATGCAGCGTCCAATGACCGTTGGTGGCGGTCATCGTGCCTTCATGCGCCGGTGCAGCGCGCGCCCCCTCTGCGCGAAATTTGTAGGTGCCGTCGCGCATGATGTGCCAGATCCAACGCGAGAAGCCGCGATCGTTGGGGACTGTGATCTCCCATGTCCCGACGAGGGCAGGATCAACCAGGAGAGCAGGCGTGGGCCCCCTCAACGGTTCAGCTGCAATCGCCGATGCAGCATTGGCCTGTTTTCGGCTGGCCTGGTCGGCCAATGAGGTCCTTGCGAGATAAATCGCCTTGCGCGAGAGAGAGCCGTAAACGAATGGCTGCTGCTCGTTCCTGGTCGCCTCCATGACATCGTCATGGACGTTGCGGAATATGAAGGTGACCTCGACGTCCGGCGCTTCGATGTTGCGCAGGAGCGCCGCAGTGAAGGGGCTATTGCGGCCATCACCATCAAGGGCCGTCGTGCCGTCGCGAGCGGCATAGGCGACGAGCACATTGCCAACCGGCTCGATCGGTCCGAGGCCCCGGCCAGGCGCGGCACGCAGGGCCATGGACCGGCGCATCTTCGCGGTGAATGGGTTGTTGCGGCAGGCGTCGAGAATGACGAGACCAAGGCTCGTCGTGTTCGAGACCTGCAACATCACGCTGCGGAGGCTGATCGCCTCGTTTTCCGCGTCAGTGTCTTTCTTCAGTTCCGCGTCGACCGGAATGAGCCAGTTCTCGCCGACGATTTCCATGCCGTGCCCGGCAAAGAACACTGCCGCCATGTCGGCGCCCGCCGCTTCGCGGCCCAGCGCGATCAAGCCGCGACGCATCTCCTCGAAGGAGGCATTGGTCAAAAGCGTGACCGCAAAGCCGAGCCGCCCGAGCGCCGCAGCGAGGTCGCTGGCGTCATTGGGCGGATTGGGCAGCTCCGGCACGTTGCTGTAGGCGCCGTTGCCGACCACCAATGCGACGCGCTTGCCCTCGGCCGACCGCGCCGCCCGCATCGCGCCTGAAAACGCCGCGATGAGGCCCAATCCCAAAATTAGCCCGCGTCGGTCCATATCGGCTCACGAACGGATTCGAGGTCGTGGTCTTGTACAACCACCCAAGCCAAGCAGCGAGAGGAGTCGCCGCGGGCTCGGACCGCTTACGCCGCCGCGCGCTGCCGCTCCACCAAGGCCTCGCCAAACGCCTCGAACAGCTTGCGGTTGATCGGATTGCGCTGCGGGTCGTATTCGGCGTGCCATTGCACGCCGAGCGCAAAGCTCGGCGCTTCGGCGATGCGGATGGCTTCGATGGTGCCGTCCTCGGCGATGCCTTCGATCAGCACGCGCTTGCCGGGATCGAGGATGCCCTGCCCGTGCAGCGAATTGACCCGGATCCTCTCGCATCCGAGCAGTTTAGCGAACGCGCCGCCCGGCGTGAGGTCGACGTCGTGGCGATCGGCGAACACCACGGTCGGGTCCGGATGGATCTCGCCGTTCTCCAGCCGCGGCATGCGATGGTTGATGCGGCCGGGGATTTCGCGGATTTCGGGATGCAGCGAGCCGCCGAAGGCGACGTTCATCTCCTGCAAGCCCCGGCAGATGCCGAATATCGGGATACCGCGGGCGACGCAGGCCACCGACAGCGCCAGCGCCACCTCGTCGCGATGGATGTCGTAGGGCTCGTGCTTCTCGCAGGGGTCGACGTTGAAACGGGTCGGATGGACATTGGCACGGGCACCGGTGAGCACGATGCCGTCGACGGCACCGAGCAGTGCGCCGATATCGGTAATGTCAGGGGAGCCCGCAAACATCACCGGCAAGCCGCCGGAGACCTCGGCAACCGCGCGCAAGTTGCGCTCGCCGACCATCTGCACCTGAAATCGATTCTCGACGCGATGGGCGTTCCCGATCACGCCGACGACCGGCTTTCTCATCTCCCGTTCCGACCTCCCGTTAAGAAGATTCTCCGAACATGCCCTTCCGATGGAACAAATTCAACCAAAGGGATCGCGGGACGGCAATGCTATTTCGCGCAAACGTCCGGCCGGAGGCAATTGTGGCACTCGTCTAGCCCCTCACCGTTGGCCCGAGGGGCCGCGGATGCGTCCAACCAGCGCGCGGGTCCGGGCTTCGGCCGGATCGCTGGATCGCTTGCTCCTTTGCGGGATTTCACGAAAGACTGCCCCGACAAGGCCGACGAGAAGGATACAACGTGACGATTCCCACGGATGGACGGCCCGGGACCCGCTCTGATCTGGCTTGGGCGATTTCGGTTGGCGGCATCGGCGTGGTGCTGTTCACCGCGCTACTCGCTTTCACCTGGTATTTTGCGACCACCCTGCTCCTGATTTTCGCCGGCATGCTGCTCGGCGTCGGCCTCAATGCGCTGACGAACGCGCTGGGGCGCCGCGTTCACCTGCCGCATGCCCTCCGGCTTGCGATCGTCTGCGTCGCGCTTGCGCTGCTGCTCGCAGGCGTCGCCTATCTCGGCGGCGCCACCATCGCCGACCAGGCCTCGCTGCTCAGCAAGACCATCAAGTCCCAGATCACCAATGTGAAGTCGTTCCTCGACAGCCACGGCATCGACACCAGCGTGTTCGATCTCGGCAACGCCGGCGCCGACGCCTCGACCGACGCGGGACCCACTCCCACCCCGAGCCCGGCCTCGCACGGCAATTTGCCGGGCGCCGGCGCGCTTGCCTCCAGCGGCGGCGCCATCGTGAGCCAGACCTTCAAGCTGCTGCTCGGCACGATCGGCGCCGTCGGCAACGTCTTCATCGTGCTGTTCCTCGGGCTGGCCTTTGCCGCGCAGCCCGCGGTCTATCACGACGGATTGCTGTTCCTCGTCCCGGCGAGACACCGTGTCCGCGCCACCCTCGTCATCGACCATATCGGCGAGACGCTGGAGCGCTGGCTGATCGCCCAGATGATCGTCATGCTCGCGGTCGGAATGGTGACCTGGATCGGTCTCGCCATCATCGGCATCCCCGGCTCGTTCATCCTGGGGATCCAGGCCGGCCTGCTCGCCTTTATCCCGACCGTCGGCGCCATCATCGCCGGCGTCGTCGTGGTGCTGGCGAGCCTCGCCTCGGGCTGGATCGCGACGCTATCCGCCTTCGTCCTGTTCCTTGGCGTGCACGCGATGGAGAGCTACGTGCTGACGCCCCTGCTCCAGCGCCAGGCGCTGGACATCCCGCCGGCCACGCTGTTCGCGTTCCAGATCCTGCTCGGCGTCGTCTTCGGAATCTGGGGCCTCGCGCTGGCGCTGCCCCTGGTCGCCATCGCCAAGGTGATGATCGACCATTTCAAGACGTATGAGCCGCCGCCTTTGGCGGAGGCGGCGTGATACGCCTCAGGTCGTCAGCACGGTCTCGGTGTGCTCGACGTCCGGGGGCGAGGCAAAATACTGGCCGACGAGCCCGCGCCATTCGGTAAAATTCTCCGAGCCGCGGAAATCGACGGTGTGATTTTCCAGCGTCTCCCACTTCACCATCAAACGGTAGCGCTGCGGCTTCTCGATCGACTTGTGCAGCTCGAAACCATGAAAGCCCTTGGAGCGGCCGAAGGCGGCCTTGGCCTTGGCGACAGCCGCCTCAAAATCCTTCTCGCTGCCCGGCTTGATGTCGATTTGCGCGATCTCGGTGATCATCGTTTCCGCCCTTGTTGCTTGATGGGCGTATCTACCGCAGCCGGGGACAAAGAAAAAGGCGCCCGAACGGCGCCCTGATCGGCTCAAAACGCGGCGCTCTCAGGCGAACAGCAGAACCGCGCCTGCCACGACGAGGGCGCAACCGACGAACAGCGTGAGCGGCCAGGCGCTGCGGCTCTGTGTATAGCGCCCCTGCGCGCGGCGCTCGGTGATGACTGCGGTCTCGTATTCGTCTGCGGTCGAGAACAGGCAGGCGAAGCCGCCGCGTGCCGAGACAGCAGCGGCTTCGAGCGATAGCAGGGCGGCCTGCGGATTCCGTCGACGGATCGATTCCATGACCGCAATGGTAGGAACCGAATGGTAAACAGAGGATTACCGCGAGACTTCTGTGGCTTAAGCCGTCGCCGGCTGTGCCTTGGATTGTGTCTTGGGCACACCGATCCGCGCGGCGCTCTGGCGGCGCCAGTTCTCCAGCGACAACGGCAACTCCTCCGCCGCCTCGACGCGGTTACGCCCGCCGCGCTTGGCCTGGTAAAGCGCAGTGTCGGCCGAAGCCAGCAGCACCTCGAGCTCGGTGCCGGCCGGACCGCCGGACACGCCGATGCTGACGGTGGTGTCGACCGGGCCCTCGTCGACCACGACGCCGGAGGTCTCGAATGCCTCGCGCACGCGCTCGGCGACCACCACCCCCTCCTCCAGCGAACACGGCAACAGCGCCGCGAACTCCTCGCCGCCGATACGGCCCGACAGGTCCGAGATCCGCAGATTGCTGACGACCACGGTCGAGAACAGCTTCAGCATCTCGTCGCCGGCGGGGTGGCCGAAGCGATCGTTGATCGACTTGAAGTGGTCGATGTCGAAGATCATCACGGTAACCGGACGGCCGCCCTTGGCTTCGCGCTCGATCACGCGCGCACAGGCTTCCGAGAAGCCGCGGCGGTTGAGCATGCCGGTCAGGGGATCGGTCGACGCCGCGGTCCGGTGCGCGGTGACGGTGCGCTCCGACACCAGCATGAAGATCACGAACACGGTGCCGACGGCATAGAGCACGAGCTCGACCGCGAACACCGTGACCCAGACGCTGCCGGAAAACCCGGCATCGTTCGGGCGAAGGACGCTGCCGAGCAGGATCGGCAGCATCAGCACACAGCCGTGCATCACCGGTACCACGAAGGCCGGCCAGCGCCGCTGCAGGCTCTTGCGCCGCTCGACCCAGAGCTCGCTTGCGGTCAGCGCCGCGTAGACCGAGACGATGCCGGCGCCGATGATCATGCGCAGCATGGAGGCGGCGGGATCGAGCAACGTCACTGTCGCGACCCAGGCGAGCGCGCCGAGCACGAGACCGAGCCAGTTCGGCTTGCGGCCGTGGAAGACGCGCGCCGCATTCCACACCATGCCGCAGGCGACGAAGCCCACTGCATTCAGCGCGAGATAGAGGTACGGACCGAGCTTGTCGCCAGTCGCCGTCCACAGCGCGACGGACGCCGCGCCGAGGAGATATGCGGTGCCCCACCATTTCAGCGCGGGACTGTTCTCCTGCTTGCCGAAAAATACCATCATGGCGCCGAGCAATGCGGCGACCATCGTGGCAACCAAATAGAGCGTGATGCTATCGAGCGACATCATGTCGGCCCCCTCTTGAACATAGCAGTTGCGCGATCGGCCCAACCGATTTGCGCGCCCTTCCAGATGCGACGCTATGTCCCGCAAGTTCCATTGAGGTTTTCACGCGAGGCCAAGTTTTCCGGAAACACGTCATCAATTTGCGTACAAACGAACAACAAAAAGGGCGCTGAAATCAGCGCCCTTTTGCATTTCATTGAAGCCGCTTTCGCAGCGAATGTGACCGAAGCGATTAACGCTTCGAGAACTGGAACGAGCGGCGGGCCTTGGCCTTGCCGTACTTCTTGCGCTCGACCACGCGGGAGTCGCGGGTCAGGAAGCCGCCCTTCTTGAGCACGGTACGCAGCTCCGGCTCGAAATAGGTGAGCGCCTTGGAGATGCCGTGACGGACGGCGCCGGCCTGGCCGGACAAACCACCGCCGGCGACCGTGCAGATCACATCGTACTGGCCCGAACGCGCGGCCACGGAGAACGGCTGCTCGATCATCATGCGCAGCACGGGACGGGCGAAATAGACCTCGACCTCGCGCGAGTTGACCGTGACCTTGCCGGCGCCCGGCTTGATCCAGACGCGGGCGACCGCGTCCTTGCGCTTGCCGGTGGCGTAGGCGCGGTTGAACTTGTCGACCTTCTTCTCGTGCTTGGGCGCGTCGGGCGCCGCTGCGGTCTTGAGCTGCGAGAGCTGATCGAGCGACTGAATGGATTCGGCCATGATTATGCGGCCCTCGTGTTCTTGCGGTTCAACTTGGCGATGTCGATCTTCTCGGGCGTCTGGGCCTCGTGCGGATGATCGGCGCCGCCGTAAACGCGGAGATTGCCCATCTGGACGCGACCGAGCGGACCACGCGGGATCATGCGCTCGACGGCCTTCTCGAGCACGCGCTCGGGATGCTTGCCTTCGAGGATCTGGCGCGCGGTGCGCTCCTTGACGTGGCCGACATAGCCGGTGTGCTTGTAATAGGTCTTCTGCTCGCGCTTGCGACCGGTGAGGACCGCATGCTGGGCATTGATGATGATGATGTTGTCGCCGCAATCAACATGCGGGGTGTAGGTCGGGAGGTGTTTGCCGCGCAGGCGCATGGCGACGATGGTGGCGAGGCGGCCGACGACCAGACCCTTGGCGTCGATCAGCACCCACTTCTTCGTCACCTCGGCCGGCTTTGCCGAAAAGGTTTTCATGTCAGAGTTTCCGTGGACGGGAGGCATCGGCGCGAACACCGCACCGGACTGCGCGGTTTTCTAGAGAACTGACGCGCAACGGTCAATGCCCACCGATTGAAATTGTAGAAGCAATATCAAAGGTTTAAAAATATGGTGCGATATTACCTGCAAAAAGATCAAACATTTGGAATGGAATAGGTCGATGTGACATGGGCAATGGGATCGGGCGAGGTGCCGGACAGCAGGTTCACCTCCCCGACCGCCAGGCGCTTGCCAAGCTTGAGCAGGCGCGCCTCCGCCAGCACGTCCTGGCCGGGCTGGCCCTTGCGCAGGAAGTTGATGTTGAGATTGGTGGTGACCGCGAGCCCGATCGGCCCAATGGCCGACAACAGCACCACGTACATGGCGAAATCGGCCAGAGCCATCAGTGTCGGGCCCGACACGGTTCCGCCGGGCCGGAGCATTTTTTCACCGTAGCGCTGCCGCAAAAGGCTGGTCTGGCCGTCCGCGCTCTCGATCGTGATGTCGTCGCCGCTGAACGCCTGGGGAAATTCGTTCCGGAGAAAGTCCTCGAGCTCCGCCACGCTCATTTTCGCCAACGCCATGCTGTTCCCCACCCTCGCTTCACTGCGCCTGCTACATTAAGTTATCTGCGTCATCCAATTGCAATGATCCAGCGGAATCGCGTCAATGTCCGTCCAGGCCGCCCGTACCCCTTCCCCGCAACCGCCGATCCTGCTGCGTGAGACTATCGGCAGCATCGCGGTTCTCACGCTGAACCGCCCGGACGCGCGCAACAGCCTATCGGAGGCGATGATCGCCGGCCTGCATGCAGAGCTCGATGCCATCCGGGACGACAAGGCCGTCCGCGGCGCCGTGATCGCAGCCAACGGTCTCGCCTTCTCCGCAGGCCACGACATGAAGGAGCTGACCGCGCGCCGCGCCGATCCCGATCGCGGCCGCGCCTTCTTCGCGGACATGATGAACGCCTGCAGTGCGATGATGCAGGCGATCGTGCACCTGCCAAAGCCGGTGGTTGCGGCCGTCCAGGGCATCGCGACGGCGGCCGGGTGCCAGCTCGTTGCCAGCTGCGATCTCGCGATCGCGTCGGAAGCGGCAAGCTTCGCCACGCCCGGCGTCGACATCGGGCTGTTCTGCTCGACGCCGATGGTGGCGCTGTCGCGCAACGTGCCGCGCAAGCAGGCGATGGAAATGCTGCTGACGGGCGAGCCGATCCCGGCCGTGCGTGCCCGCGAGATTGGTCTGGTCAATCGCGTGGTCGCCGCCGGCACCGAGCGCGACGCGGCGATTGCGCTGGCGCAGCAGGTCGCGCTGAAGTCGGCCTACACGGTCAAGCTCGGCAAGGAGGCGTTCTACCGCCAGGCCGAAATGAGCCTTGCGGACGCCTATCGCTATGCGGCAGAGGTGATGACCGAGAACATGATGGCGCGCGACGCCGAGGAAGGCATCGGCGCCTTCATCGATAAGCGCACGCCGACATGGCGGGATGAGTGACTGTACTTGTTGCACCGTCATTCCGGGGCGGCTCGCAGAGCCGAACTATGGTGCGCGATTGCGCACCTGAGAATCTCGAGATTCCGGGTTCGATGCTGCGCATCGCCCCGGAACGACGAACGAAAGAAAAAGATGAACCACGACGCCTATCCCGACAATTACATCCGCGCCATCCTCAACAGCGTGAAGTCGATCGCGATGGTCGGCGCCTCGCCGGTCAACGTGCGGCCGAGCTATTTTGCCTTCAAATATCTGGCGCAGCGCGGCTACGACATAATCCCGGTCAATCCCGGCCATGTCGGCAAGGACCTGCTTGGAAAACCTTTCGTCGCCTCGCTCTCCGACATCGGCCATCCCATCGACATGATCGACATCTTTCGCAATTCCAGCCACATCATGCCGGTGGTCGAGGAAGCCCTGAGGCTCGATCCGCTGCCGAAGGTGATCTGGATGCAGCTGGGCGCGCGTGACGACGCGGCGGCAGAAAAGGCGGAAGCGGTTGGCATCAAGGTGGTGATGAACCGCTGCCCCAAGATCGAATACGGCCGCCTGTCGTCCGAAATCTCCTGGATGGGCGTGAATTCGCGTACACTCAGTTCCAAGCGCGCACCAGCACCGACGCAGGGCATGCGGCTATCCCTCAATCGGATGAGTGTGGGCGGTGGCGACACCGCGGCGTCGGACCGCGCCGCCAAAAACAAGAGCGAGCAAAGCTGACGCAATTGCGAAGCATTCATTTCGCGAACGCGACAATGCGTAGCACGATTGCCCTGATGTGAACCGGCGCCTTGACGGCGGGCGCGGCGCCGATCAGCATGCCGCGCGATTTCAGGACAACAAGAACAGGACGCCCTCAATGAGCGATCGCCTTCCGGGATTTTCAACCCTCGCAGTGCATGCCGGTGCGCAGCCCGACCCGACCACCGGTGCGCGCGCGACTCCGATTTATCAAACCACGTCCTTCGTCTTCAACGACGCCGACCACGC
Source organism: Bradyrhizobium sp. Kon10 (assembly GCF_055807395.1). Taxonomy (NCBI): domain Bacteria; kingdom Pseudomonadati; phylum Pseudomonadota; class Alphaproteobacteria; order Hyphomicrobiales; family Nitrobacteraceae; genus Bradyrhizobium; species Bradyrhizobium sp. Kon10. Next base: position 12,156 of record NZ_JBVVOZ010000014.1, read on the forward strand.
CGCCTCGCTGTTCGGCTTGCAGGCGTTCGGCAACATCTATACCCGCATCGGCAACCCCACCAACGCCGTGCTGGAAGAGCGCGTCGCCGCGCTCGAAGGCGGCACCGCCGCGCTCGCGGTCGCCTCGGGCCATGCCGCGCAGGTCGTGGTGCTGCAGCAATTGCTGCAGCCCGGCGACGAGTTCATCGCCGCGCGAAAGCTCTATGGCGGCTCGATCAACCAGTTCACGCATGCGTTCAAGAGCTTTGGTTGGAACGTGGTGTGGGCCGACCCCGACGACATTGCAAGCTTCGAACGCGCGGTCACGCCGCGCACCAAGGCCATCTTCATCGAGTCCATCGCCAATCCCGCCGGCAGCATCACCGATATCGAGGCGATCTCGACCGTGGCGACCAAAGCGGGCGTGCCGTTGATCGTCGACAACACGCTGGCCTCGCCCTATCTGATCCGCCCCATCGACCACGGCGCCGACATCGTCGTGCATTCGCTGACGAAGTTTCTCGGCGGCCACGGCAATTCGATCGGCGGCATCATCGTCGATGCCGGCACGTTCGACTGGTCGACCGCCGGCAAATATCCGATGCTTTCGGAGCCGCGGCCCGAATATCACGGCATCAGGCTGCAGGAGACCTTTGGCAATTTCGCCTTCGCGATCGCCTGCCGCGTGCTCGGCCTGCGCGATCTCGGACCCGCGCTGTCACCGTTCAACGCTTTCCTGATCCTCACAGGCATCGAGACATTGCCGCTGCGCATGCAGAAGCACTGCGACAACGCCAAGGCGGTCGCCGAATTCCTCGCCGGCCATCCGGCGGTGGCCTCGGTGAGCTATGCGGGCCTGCCGAACGATAAGTATTACCAGCTCGCGCGCAAATACGCGCCGAAGGGCGCAGGCGCCGTTTTCACATTCAGCCTGAAGGGCGGCTATGACGCGGGTGTCGGCCTCGTCTCGAAATTGCAGTTGTTCTCGCATCTGGCCAATGTCGGCGACACCCGCTCGCTGGTGATCCACCCCGCCTCGACCACGCACAGCCAGCTCGACGACGCCGCCAAGATCAAGTCCGGCGCCGGCCCCGACGTGGTCCGGCTCTCGATCGGCATCGAGGACAAGGAAGACCTCATCGCCGATCTCGAGCAGGCGCTGGGGGCGTAGCTCTTGTCATTCCGGGGCGCGCGACAGCGCGAACCCGGAATCTCGACATGGCATAATTATCTCTGGATTCCGGGTTCGGTGCTTCGCACCGCCCCGGAATGACGATCGCCGGTTAACAGTCGTTAACCATAGCGGCCGCATAGATCGTCACTGGATCAACCCTTTGATTCGGAGCCGACGATGCTGCTGCGCCGGATGATGCCCGCCCTTGCGGCGATGCTGACGGTTTCAGGCGCGCTCGCGGCGGATTTGCCTGCGACACCGAAGCGGCGCGCCGGCGCTACGCCAGAACCGCCCAAAGTCTATGTCGAGACCGATCCGGACGCGCTGATCTCGCCGGCCTATGGCATCGGCAGCTACATCCGCAATCTCCCGGGCACGCCGCTGCTGCCGGGCTCTCACACACTGCCGGGCTATTACGGCCGGCCCTGGGACTACGACTATCAGGGCTCGTATTACGGCGGGAAGCAGGTCGACTATTTCTGGCGGCTGCCCTACGCCTGCGGCGTCTACGGCTATTGCTGACCGCACCATCTGATCAGCCGGCCTGACCAACCGCAACCGCGCGCGATTCCGCTTCGGTAGATTGCCGCGACACAAGCCGCTCCGCCTGCATCACCGCAAGCGTCAGCACCACGATCGCAACGGCCTGGTGCGAAAGCGCAAGCGCGATCGGCACCTGGTTGAGCAGCGTGAGAATGCCGAGCAGCGCTTGCAGGCTCACGGCCGCAAACAGCCACAACGCGCCGCCCGCCGCCGCGCGCGATCGCACCGCATCGAGCGCATGCAGGGCCGCAAGCACGAACAGCGCATAGGCCGTCATGCGGTGCTCGAACTGCACCGTCAGCACATTGTCGAACATGTTGCGCCACCACGGCGTCTCGAACCACAGCCGGTCGGCCGACGGAATGAATGCGCCGTCGATCGCCGGCCAGGTGTTGTACGCGCGCCCGGCGCGCAGGCCCGCGACCAGCGCGCCAAAATAGATCTGCAGAAAGGTCATCACGAGCAGCAGCGCGCTCGTCAACCGCAACCGCGCAGGCGCTGCGATCGGCCGCCGTTCGGCAAGCCGGCGCACCGTCCAGACGATCCCGGCGAAGATCAAGAGCGCAAGCACCAGATGCGTCGCCAACCGGTATTGCGAGACCTCGACACGCTCGGAGAGGCCAGATGCCACCATCCACCAGCCGACCGCGCCCTGGAGGCCACCGAGCGCGAACAGGAACCACAGGCGCCGCTTCAACTCACCGGACAATCCGCCCCGCCACAGGAAGAACAGGAACGGCAGCAGATAGGCGACGCCGATGAAACGGCCGAGCAGCCGGTGGCTCCACTCCCACCAGAAGATCTCCTTGAACTCGGACAGGCTCATGCCGGCGTTGAGCTCGCGATATTGCGGGATCTTCTTGTAGGCCTCGAAGGCGTCGGTCCATTGCGCCGCCGAGAGCGGCGGCAAGCTGCCGGTGACCGGTTTCCATTCGACGATCGAGAGCCCGGATTCCGTCAGCCGCGTTGCGCCACCGACCAGCACCATCAGCGCGATCAAAGCGGCTACCGAGATCAGCCACCAGCGCACGGCGCGATGCGGCTCGGACGGGGTGGAGATCGTCGTCATTTCGGGGTCGAAACCAGAACGTGAATCTAAGGAACTCGAATCCAAGAGACTTGAACCGTTGAGACTTGAACCGGATAGCGTGCCCCTTATAGTCCCCCGCACCCGCAGCGCAAGTTACGCAAAGCCACAACAGTCCATCATGTCCAGCCGCACCCGGAAGTTCCTTGGCACCATCCTGCTGCTGGTGCTCGCCACCGTCTGGGCCCTGCTCGGCATGGCGTTGGCGCAGATGCCGTGGATTGCCGAATCCGGGTGGCGGCAGGCGATCTACTACGTGGTGGTCGGCATGGGCTGGGTGTTGCCCGCGATGCCGATCGTGAGCTGGATGCAGCGGCCAGACTGGGTTAAATCTAGCCCGTAGCGCCGCCGGTAGGCTTCACCGGCGGAAACGCAATTCCGGACACCAGCACGCGCATCATGCGCAGCGAGCGTACCCGGCCGTCCCAGGAAATCCGCGGCAGCGCGCGCAGATTGGTTCGTCCCTCCGCATCCACGATGCCTGGGATCGTCGACACCGCGCTGGCAAAACCCGCCTCCTCCGCCATCACGACGTGGTTGCGCCGGAACGAGGCACGGTCGCCGAACGGAAACGCCAGATGCCGGATCTCGCGGCCGAACGCCGCTTCCGCCACCGCCTTGCCCATCGTCACCTCGCGCAGCGCGGCCGCATCCTTCATGTTGGCCAGAACGAAATAGTTCACGGTCGCGCTGCCGATCGTGACCAGCGGATCGGCGGCGAGCTTCGCCAGATCCTCCCAATTCATCGACGCCTCGCGCGAGAGTGCCGCGAGATCGATCCGGTAACGCGTGCAGAGATCGGCAATCGCGGCCGACAGCTCCGCCGGCGGCAACGAGCGCAACCAGCCCTCGAGAAACGAAAACAGCGCCTGCTTCTCGGCATTGCCGGTCACGGTGAAGCGCTGCTCCGTGTCACCCATCAACAGGCTGACGCGGTCCTCGCACGCAATCACCCGCTCGAGCCCGAGCCACCACGCCTCTCCGACGCCATCGGGAAAGGCGGTGGGAACGTAGATGGTGAAGGGAACGGCGTGGCGGGCCAATACGGGATAGGCAAAGCTGATGACGTCCTTGGCCGCGCCATCGAAGGTGAGCGCCACGAAGCGCCGTTTCTCCGGCAGCGTGACCGCGCGCCGGCAAACCTCGTCCATGCCGACAAAATCATACTTCCAGCGCTTCAGCGCGCGAATGGCGCGGTCGAGGAATTGCGGCGAGATCTCGTTGTTGCGCAGCGGCTGAAACCCGCCGCGCCGGCGCGGCCGCACGCGCTCGAAGCGAAGGATGGCGCCCTCGCCGCGGCTGCGCAGCAGCGGCTGGCCGGTGAACCAGGCCAGTTCAAGCCGCAACCGCTCCAGCCATCTGTCGTCGGATGCCAATATCCCACCTTCGGGTTCGCCGGCGGCCGGTTTCCGCGCTCATTGTCATTACCCTTTGTTGACATTTCTTTGCAAAGGTCGGCCACAGGCCGAAATACGCATTTTTTGCTTTCCCGACAGGTTTCGTGAATGACCATGGCTGCGGCGATGCAAGGCCGGACGGCAGGAGCGCCAGCGCGGTCGAAAGCGAGCCGCATCGCGCATGTCGACATCGTCGCCGATCTCGGCCGCGCCGAGCCGGTCTGGCGCGCCTTCGAAGAACCCGGTCATCTCTTCACGCCGTATCAGCGCTTCGATCTGTTGAGCCCCTGGCAGCGGCTGGTTGGCGAGATCGAGGGCGCCCGCCCGTTCATCGTGATTGCCCGTGATGCCGAGCAAAAGCCGCTCGCGCTGCTGCCACTCTCGCTGCGCCAAAGCCACGGCGTGCGCACCGCCTGCTTCATAGGCGGCAAGCACACGACCTTCAACATGGGGCTGTGGAACGCCGAGTTTGCCGCGCAGGCGGTGCTCGCCGATCTCGACGCGCTGGTGGCGCCGCTGCGCGAGCACGTCGACGTCCTCGCACTTATGCAGCAGCCGAAGCAATGGCATGAGCAGCAAAATCCGTTTGCGCTTCTGCCGCGGCAGAGTTCGATCAACGGCTGCCCCTTGTTGGTGATGCAGCCCGGCGGACCGCCGGCATCGCGGATCAGCAATTCGTTCCGCCGCCGTCTGAAAAGCAAGGAGAAGAAGCTCCAGGCACTCGGCGGCTACCGCTATCATCTCGCGACCACCGACGCAGAGATCACCCGCCTGCTCGACTGGTTTTTTCGGATCAAGCCGGCGCGGATGGCTGAACACAAGCTGCCGAACGTGTTCGCCGATCCTGGCGTCGAGCCGTTCATCCGCAGCGCATGCCTGTCACCGCGCGGCGAAGGCCGCATCATCGACATCCACGCACTCGAATGCGACGACGAGGTGATCGCGATCTTCGCCGGGGTCGCCGACGGCCAGCGCTTCTCGATGATGTTCAACACCTACACGCTGTCGGAGCAGGCCCGCTACAGTCCCGGCCTGATCCTGATGCGCAACATCATCGACCGCTACGGCGAGCGAGGCTACCGCTCGCTCGACCTCGGCATCGGCTCGGACGGCTACAAGCGGATGTTCTGCAAGGATGACGAAGACATCTTCGACAGCTTCGTCCCGCTGACCTCCCGCGGCAAGCTCGCGGCCATGGCAATGTCCTCGCTCAACCACGGCAAGCGGCTGGTGAAGCAGAACCAGATGCTGTTCGACCTGGCCCGACGGTTGCGGCAGGCGTTCGGGTAAGCGCCGAACTGTCGTAGGGTGGGCAAAGCGGAGCGTGCCCACCATGTCAACCGCGATCGTTGAAAGATGGTGGGCACGGCGCAAGTGCGCCTTTGCCCACCCTACGATTCCGAACTCGCGGAGACAGATGCCTGACCCGTCGCTATCGCGGCGAGCCCCCTCTCCCGCAGGGGAAGGTAAGAACTACGCCGCCACCACGCGCGGCGCGGGCTCGCCGGGATCGGATGGCTGCACCGGCTTGCTGAGCATCGTCACCTCGCTGAAACCTACCGCTCTCAGCTGCTCGCACATCAGCGCGCGCGCATCCGGCTCCATCGCGCTATCGGGCACCACGACCGCGCGGGCATTCGCGGTCAGCAGCTCGGCCGGCAAATCGGAGGCACTGCCGGCATCGATCAGCACATGGTCGTAGGCGCGAAGCAGCGCGTCGATCGCGAGCGTCACCCGTGGCGACTGAAGCAGGCTGCGGTCGAAGCCAGGACGGCCGGCGACGACCAATTGCAGCCGCGAGAGCCTGTCCTTGGTGATGACTTGCGCAAACGAAGCCTCGCCCTGCATCAGTTCGGCAAGGCCGGGAGCCATCGGATCGGCCGACACCGCGGCAATCATCGGCGAAGATCCGGCGAGATCGACCACGACCACACGCGCGTCGCGCGCCAGATGACGGGCGAGCGTCAGCGCCGACAGCGTGATGGCATCGCCCGATGCGGTGCCGAGCACCGTGACCTTCTTCGCCGCAGCACCGGCGGCGCGCAGGTCCTCGGCCAGCCGCCCGATCTCAGCGAAATCGCCGACATCGGCATCGGCTGTCATCTCCGGTTGAAGCGGCACGGAGTCCGCCACCACGGAATCCACGGCGGGTTCACGACGAGCCGCTGCCGGAATCAGCGCGGCTACGGCGCGCGGCGCGGTCTGGCGCAGGAGTTCGCCGGTGACGACGAGGCCGGAGGAAAGCAGCAGCATGGCCAGTGTCGCGATCAGCACGATCGGCAGCTTCTTGGGATAGGCCGGTGTGTTGGAGACGATGCCGCGGGAAATGATGCGGCCTTCCGTCGGCGCGGTATCGATGGTCTCGCGGGCGTTGGCTTCGCGGTACTTGGCGAGATAGGTCTCGAGCAGGTCGCGCTGGGCCTTGGCTTCGCGATCGAGCGCGCGGAGCTGCACGTCCTGGCCGTTGGTCGAGGTCGCCTGCTTCTTGAGCTGTTCGAGGCTCGCGGTCAGGCCGTCGACCCGGCCGCTGGCGATCCGCGCGTCGTTTTCGAGCGAGCGCGAGATCTTGGCCGCCTCGTCGCGAATTTGATTGTCGAGGTCGCCGAGCTGCGCCTTGAGCTCCTTGATCCGCGGGTGATTGCCGAGCAGCGTGGATGATTGTTCGGCGAGCTGCGCCCGCAGGGTCACCCGCTGCTCCGACAGCCGCCGCATCAGTTCGGAATTCACCACCTCCGAGGCCTCGATCGGCTTGCCGCTCTGGAGCATCTCGCGGATCAGGCGTGCCTTGGATTCCGCGTCCGACTTCAGCGCGCGCGCATTGTTGAGCTGGGTGTTCAACTCGCCCATCTGCTGGTTCGACAGCGTGGTGTTGTTGGTGCCGATGAACAGGCTCGACTTCGAGCGGAAATCCTCGACCTTTGCCTCGGCGTCGGAGACCTTTTTGCGCAGATTCTCGATCTCACCCGAAAGCCACTGGCTGGCACTGCGCGCCTGGTCCTGCCGTGCATTCTGCTGCAGCACGAGATAGCCGTCGGCAATCGAATTGGCGACGCGCGCGGCAAGCTCCGGATCGGCCGACTGGAATTCGACCACGATCACGCGCGACTTGTCGACGGCATAGGCCTGGAGGCGATCGTAATAAGCGTCGAGCACGCGCTCTTCCGGCGTCATCGAGAACGGATCGCGGCCGATGCCGACCAGCGCCGCAAGCGACTTCAGCGGGGACACGCCTCCCAGCACCGGATCGAACTCCGGCCGCTCCGCAAGCTTGTTCTTCCTGATGATCTCGCGCGCGAGATCGCGCGACAGCACCAGCTGGACCTGGCTCGTCACGGCCTCGGGGTCGAGCGCCTGCCGCTCCTCGGTGCTGCGGTCGCTGCTCGGCCGCAGGAATACGTTCTCCCGGCCGTCGATCAGGATGCGTGATTCCGACTTGAAGCGGGGTGTCACCAGGTTGACGACAGCGACGGAGGCCACCAGCACCAGCACCGTCGGCACGATGATCCAGCTGCGCTTGCGACCCAGCGCGCCTCCGAGCGCGTGCAGATCGATGTCACCGGATTCGGCTGGCGCCGGCTTCGCGGCAACGGGCGCGGGCCTGGCTTCAATCTTGGGCTTTGCCTCGGGCCTGGCTTCGGCTTTGGGCTTCGACACAACCCGCTCGATCACCGCCCTGTCCTTGCCGGCACGCCAGAACGCTAAACGCATCGAACACTCCCGCGGGGGCAACGCCACCAAACCACCTCAAGCGGGGCGATTACACTCCATTAAGGTTGCCGCTGGGTTAATCGTGGCGTGTCACAACCGCCACGCGCGCGCTCGTCACCGTTTGTTAACCATGAAGGCCCTTAATCCGTCTCGATATCCGAGAACTTGTTCGGCATTCGCCGTCGAGCGCTGGTTTGATCCATGCCCCCCTCTTCCGACCAGCCGCTTCGTATCCTTCACGCCGTGCGCGCACCCGTCGGCGGCATTATCCGGCACATCCTCGATCTCGCCAACGGGCAGGTCGATCGCGGTCATCATGTCGGCATTCTCGCCGACAGTCTCACCGGCGGCGAGCGCGCCGACAAGGCGTTGGCCGAGCTCGCGCCGCGGCTGAAGCTCGGCGTGCATCGGCTGGCGATCCACCGCGAGCCTTCGCCGGCGGATTTTCTGGTGTGGCTTCGGATGCGGCGCCTGATCGCGCAACTCAAGCCCGACGTAACGCACGGCCACGGCGCCAAGGCCGGCGCTTTCGTGCGCATGCGGCGGCGTTCGGACAAGACCATTCGCATCTACACCCCGCACGGTGGCTCGCTGCACTACCCGCTCAACACTTTCAAAGGCGAGTTTTACGCGCGGCTGGAGCGGACGCTGATGGATGCGACCGATCTGTTCCTGTTCGAGAGCGCCTTTGCCCGCGACACTTACCAACGCATCGTCGGCACGCCCAAGGGGGTGGTGCATTGCGTCTTCAACGGCGTGACCCCGGAAGAGTTCGAGCCCGTCGTCATCGCGGAGGACGCCACCGACCTCGCCTATGTCGGCGAGTTCAGGCACATCAAGGGCGCCGACCTGCTGGTCGATGCGGTGGCGCGGCTGCATGCCGGCGGCAAGAAGGTCACGCTGACGCTCGGCGGCGACGGCGAAGAGACGGCCGCACTCAAGGCACAGGTCGAGAAGCTCGGCCTGACCGGATCGATCCGCTTCATCGGCCACGTCAAGGCGCGCTACGGTTTTTCCAAGGGGCGGCTCCTGGTCGTGCCATCGCGCGGCGATTCCATGCCCTATGTCGTGATCGAGGCGGGCGCGGCCGGAATCCCCATGATCGCGGCGCGCGTCGGCGGCATCCCCGAAATCTTTGGCGCGGAGAGCCCAGCCCTGTTCGCCGCCAGCAATCCCGATGCGATGGCCGAAGCCATCGCGACCGCGCTTGGAGACCCGCAAGCGACCGCACGACGAGCGGCGACGCTTCGCGAGCGGATATCGGCGCAGTTCTCCCAGCAGGCAATGGTCGACGGCGTGCTCGCGGGGTACCGCGCCGCATTTGCAAATCATTAACCATTCTTAAGACCGCTTTAGAGAATCTTCCGATTTGTCGGATAGCGATGAGCCCGGGGGATGCTCACCCGGGACGCCAAGCCGTGGCCCGGGGCTGTTGGAATGGACGGGACGCCCGTGGAACCGCTCAACGCACGCTCGATGCTCGATGCCGCGACCAGCGCCGCGGCCAACCCGGCTGAAACAGCTTTCGTCGAACGCCGCCGCCGGCTGACGCCGGCTGCGCTCGAAATCGTCAATCAGAAGGTCGCCCGCGCCTATTCGCCGATCGTGATCACCGGCATCGCGCGCGCTGCCGATTTCCTGCTGCTGAGCTTCATCGGCATCGTGGTCTATGCCGGCTATATCATACCGCTCGCCGGATTCCGCTGGGATTATCTCGCGGCGATCTTCGCCGTGGCCACTGCCGCGGTCGTCTGCTTCCAGGCCGCCGACATCTACCAAGTGCAGCTGTTCCGCGGACAGCTGCGGCAGATGACGCGGATGATCTCGTCCTGGGCCTTCGTCTTCCTGCTGTTCATTGGCGCGTCCTTCTTCGCCAAGCTCGGCGGCGAGGTGTCGCGGCTGTGGCTCGCCTCCTTCTTCTTTCTTGGACTGGCCGGGCTGGTCGGCGAGCGCCTCGTGCTGCGCGCGCTGGTGCGCAACTGGGCGCGTCAGGGCCGGCTCGATCGCCGCACCATCATCGTCGGCTCCGACCACAATGGCGAGCAGCTGGTGGAGGCGCTCAAGGCGCAGGAGGATTCCGACATCCACGTGCTCGGCGTGTTCGACGATCGCAACGACAGCCGTGCGCTCGACACCTGCGCCGGCGCGCCCAAGCTCGGCAAGGTCGACGACATCGTCGAGTTCGCCCGCCGCACCCGGGTCGATCTCGTGCTGTTCGCGCTGCCGATCTCGGCGGAGACGCGCATCCTGGAGATGCTGAAGAAGCTCTGGGTGCTGCCGGTCGACATCCGGCTGTCCGCGCACACCAACAAGCTGCGCTTCCGTCCCCGCTCCTATTCCTATCTTGGCACGGTGCCGACGCTCGACGTGTTCGAGGCGCCGATCACCGACTGGGATCTGGTGATGAAATGGCTGTTCGACCGTATCGTCGGCGGCCTCGCATTGCTGGCCGCGCTCCCCGTGATGGCGCTGGTCGCAGTGGCGGTGAAGCTCGACAGTCCCGGCCCCGTGCTGTTCCGCCAGAAGCGCTTCGGCTTCAACAACGAGCGCATCGACGTCTACAAGTTCCGCTCGATGTATCATCACCAGGCCGACCCGACGGCCTCGAAGGTCGTGACCAGGAACGATCCGCGCGTCACCCGCGTCGGCCGCTTCATTCGCAAGACCAGCCTGGACGAGCTGCCGCAGCTGTTCAACGTTATCTTCTCCGGCAATCTCTCCCTGGTCGGCCCGCGGCCGCACGCGGTGCAGGGCAAGCTGCAGAGCCGGCTGTTCGACGAGGCCGTCGACGGCTACTTCGCCCGCCACCGTGTCAAGCCCGGCATCACCGGCTGGGCCCAGGTCAATGGCTGGCGCGGCGAGATCGACAACGAGGAGAAGATCCAGAAGCGCGTCGAGTTCGACCTCTACTACATCGAGAACTGGTCAGTGCTGTTCGACCTGGTCATTCTCTTGAAAACGCCGATCGCTCTGCTGACCAAGAACGAGAACGCGTATTGAATTGAGTTTCTCTGTCATGCGCCGGCTCGACCGGGCGATGACAGCGAGCGTGTGTGTACCAGTTTGCGTAAACGTGTGAGCGTGTAATGGCGTATGCGGCAACGGCCGGGGACATGAGTGTAGCGGTTCGCGCTGCGCCCGGCGTGCTGGCCCTGCAGCGCGCGCTGGTGTGGCTGGTCGGCGCGTCGGGCGCGATCGTCTTCATCGAGCCGAGCCCCTATGAGATCGTGACGCTGCTCGCCACCGTCACCTTCTTCGCCACCGGCCTGCGGCTCAAGCTCGTGCTGATGCCGCTGCTGCTGGCATTGGTGCTGCTCAATGTCGGCTACACCATCAGCGCGATCCCGCTGCTCGATCAGTCCGAGGTCGCGAGCTGGATCGCGACCTCCTGGTACATGGCGGTGACCGTGGTGTTCTTCGCCATGGTCATGTCCGAGGACACGACAGCCCGGCTCGACATGCTGCGCCGCGGCCTCGTGGTCGGCGCAATGGTCGCCGCGCTCTCGGCGGTCGCGGGCTATTTCAACCTCGTTCCCGGCGGCCACGACCTCCTGACCCTGTACGAGCGCGCCCGCGGCACGTTCAAGGATCCGAACGTGCTTGGCGCCTTCCTGATCCTGCCGGCGTTGTTCTCGCTCCAGAGTGTGGTCTCGGACAAGGTGGGCAAGGCATTCCGCAATCTCATTGCGTTCAGCGTCATGTCGCTGGCGATCCTGCTCGCCTTCTCCCGCGCCGCCTGGGGCGGACTGGTCCTGACCTCGGCCTTCATGCTGGCGCTGATGGTGCTGACCAGCCGCACCAACGCGCAGCGCTCGCGCATCATCATCATGGCGATCGTTGCCGTGGTGCTGGGCCTGGCGCTGATCGCGGTGCTGTTGTCATTCGACAGCATCGCCGAGATGTTCAAGCAGCGCGCGAGCTTCGACCAGAGTTATGACGAAGGCCGCTTCGGCCGGTTCGGCCGGCACGTCCTCGGTGCCGAGATGGCGCTCGACCTGCCGTTCGGCATCGGCCCGCTGCAATTCCACCGCTTCTTCCCCGAGGACACCCACAATTCCTACCTCAACGCCTTCATGTCCGGCGGCTGGCTGTCGGGCGTGTGCTATCCCGCACTGGTCTTCACCACGGTGATGATGGGCTTCCGCCACATCTTCGTGCGGGTGCCGTGGCAGCGCGCTTATCTCGCGGTGTTCTCGGCCTTTGTCGGCACCGTCGGCGAAAGCTTCGTGATCGACACCGACCACTGGCGGCACTTCTGGATGATGCTGGGCGCGATGTGGGGCATGATCGCGGCCGCACAGGCCTACAAGACTAACGACGCTTCTTCAGCTTGAGATCGGGACGCTTATCCGGAGGCGTATCGAGCAGGCCCTTCAGCGCCGCTGTCGCCGCAACCACGCCCTTGTAGCCCTCGTTGGCGAAACGTAGCAGCAGCCGCAGCTCCTCGTCGGAATAGGCATTGAACACCTTCTCCATCGCCTGCTGCATCGGCACATAGAGCTGGCCGATCTTCATGGCCGTCTCCGGCACCACGGCGATGTAGACCTTGCGGCGATCGGCCTCGTCGCGCTCGCGGCGCACCAAACCGGCCTTCTCGAGCCGGTCCACCACGCCGGTGATGGCGCCGGTGGTCAGCCCCGTCACTTCGGCGAGCCGGCCCGCGGTGACGCGGCCTTCCAGGTAGAGGATGTCCATGCATTCGAGGTCGGAGTTGGCAATTCCGGCAACGTTCGCAACGGCCTGGCCATAGAGCACACCCTGCGCGGACGACCGCCGCATCGCCTCCTCGAGCTCTCCCAACAACGACGCGCGCGCCTTCGCCCTTGACACGGCTGACCTCATATCTTACCGAATATATATCTTAGCCGCTAAGATATTTAGCGACCGTGATTTCTCCTATCACCGCGGAAGCGTCCGGAGCAAGCCATGTCCCATCGTCCCCGCAAGGCCCTGATCATCGGCGCCGGCATTGCCGGCCCCGTCACCGCGATCCTGCTGCGCCGCGCCGGCATCGAATCCGCGATCTACGAAGCCTGGCCCTACTCCAAGGGCATCGGCGGCGGCCTCCAGATCGCGCCGAACGGCATGCAGGTCATCGACGAGATCGGGCTCGCCGGCGAGCTCATCAGCCGCGGCTCGGTCGCGGAGTCCTTCGATTTCTATTCGCAGGAGGGCCGAAGGCTCGGCTCGATCAACCGCAACATGGCGCGTCGTTTCGGCCAGCCCGCGGTCAACGTCTGCCGTGCGACGCTGAACGAGATGCTGATCGACAAGGCCTGGTGCTCCTGCGTGTCGCTCTATTTCGAAAAGCGGCTGATCAAGGTCGAGGACCGCGGCGACCAGCCGATCATCGCCTATTTTGCCGATGGCACCACCGCCGAAGGTGATTTCCTGATCGGCGCGGACGGCGTGCACTCGGTGGCGCGGCGCCAGGTGGTGCCGGACGGGCCGCAGCCGTTCAACACCGGCTTGATCGGCTTCGGCGGTTTCGTTCCGCATAAGGTTCTTGACGGCAGGCCGGTCGGCCGGCACGTCGAAACCACGTTCGGACAGAGCGGCTTCTTCGGCTACGGCTATTGCAGCCCCGATCCCGGCGACGGCGTGATGTGGTGGAGCACGCAGCCTGCGCACGGCATGGATGCAGCGATGTTCCGCGCGCTCGACGAGCGGACGCTGAAGCAGCATCTGCGCAGCTTCCACCATGGCTGGCACGATCCGATCCCCGCGATCATCGAGGCCGCCGAGACCATCGTGGTCACCGATACGCTCGACGTCGCCACCTTGCCGACCTGGTCGCGCAAGCGTTCGCTGCTGATTGGCGATGCCGCGCATGCGACCAGCCCCCACGCCGGCCAGGGCGCCTCGCTCGCGCTCGAGGATGCGATGCGGCTTGCCCGTCTGATGCAGGATGGCCAGGAGCTCAGCGCCACCTTCCAGGCCTTCGAGGCCGAGCGACGCCCGCGCGCGGAGAAGATCGTCGCCTTGGCCCGCCGCAACGGCAACGGCAAGCGCGAATTCAGCGCCACCGGCGCCTGGATCAGAAATCAGATGATGAAATGGCTGTTGCCGCTGGGCTCCAAGAGCATGGAGTTCATGTACGCGTACGACGCGCGGGCGGTGTAAGCACACGGTGTCGTAGGGTGGGCAAAGGCGCGACGCGCCGTGCCCACCATCTCTCCGCATTCCAGATGGAAGTGGTGGGCACGCTTCGCTTTGCCCACCCTACGGAATCTACGCCTGGGCTTCCACCTCGAACGTCAGTCCCGCATGCTCCTGCAGCCGCTTGATCAGTTTGTGCTGCATCGCTGCGCCCGGCGTCCAGAAGCCGGCCGGGACGTCCGTCACATCGCGCAGCATGCACATCGCGCATTCTGAAATCATCTTCGAGGTCGAGCCGTAGCCGGGATCGCGATCGCCGGTGACACCGGCGCGGACCTGACGGCCGTCGGGCGCGATCGCGACATAGAGCAGGTCGAAGCGGCCGGTCTCGCGCTCTTCCTTGGAAGGCCCCTCGCCCGGCTTCGGCGCGCTCGGGCCGGTCTTCTCGGCGTTCGCCGCCATCACGCGCTTGGCGTTGGCCTCGCCCTTTTCGCCGGGACCGGTCAGGACCATCTCGTCGTAGACGAAGTCCTGGCCGTAGGGGAAACCCATCAGCATGTTGGAGCGGTGGACGTTGCGCGTGTTGATCAACGCCATCATAAACGGCGCGGCCCAGGATTGCAGATCCTCTTCAAACGCCGCCCTGTTGCCCCTCGGCTGCTTCGGACCGGTGAACCCGGGCGTCAGCGCGAACGGATCGTTCAAGATGGTGATGAGGCTGATGTCCTTTGCGACCGCATCGAAAGTCGCCTTCGCGCTCGCCGCGGTGCCGCCCGAGAGCGTGCCGCGCATGTCGCGCACACGGCCTTTCACGCGCGTCGCTGGCGCGCCGAATACGCGCTTGGCCTCTTCCTGCACGAAGAACGCGCCGAGCTCGAACGGCACGGAATCGAAGCCGCACGAGAACACGATGCGCGCGCCGCTCTCCTTCGCTTCAGCCTCGTACTTGTCGATCATCTGCCGCATCCAGATCGGCTCGCCGCAGAGATCGAAATAGTCGGTACCGGTGGCGACGCAGGCCGCCAACAATTCCTCACCATAGTGCTGATACGGACCGACGGTGGTGATCACCGACATGGTCTGCTCCGCCATCGCCCTGAGCGAGGCGGCGTCTGACGCATCCGCGACGATCAGCGGCGTATTGCCGGGCGCGCCGATCGCATCGCGGACCGATTTGAGCTTGCCGAGGCTCCGGCCTGCCATGGCCCATTTCAGCGCCATGTCGCCCTTGTAATGCTGCGTCAGATATTCGGCGACGAGCTGGCCGGTGAAGCCGGTCGCGCCGTAGACGACGATGTCGAATTTCGCAGAGCTCATGGTCGGCCTTTACTTCTTCGCATAGCTCACGCCCATGCCGGCACGGACATCGCTTTGAATACCATAGGGTGGAATCGGATAGCGCAGGCCGTTTTTGGCCAGTGCCTTCATGCCTTCGATCGCCTTGGCGAGGTGCTGGGGCTTCAGCGCCATCAGCATCTCCTCGTCCGGCACGCCGCCATAGCGCCGTTCGGCATAGCATGGCAAGGACAGGCTGGGCTCGCCGGTTTTGAGCGCCCGCCCCCACGAATCCGCGCAAGCCGTCTCGCCGACGACGCCCCATTCGAATTTCTTGTAGCCGGTATATTGCAGCCCGTTGATCAGGATGATCATCTGGCCGGGCGTGGCATAGACGAGGCAGATGTCGGGCGGATCGAGCCGGCCGCTCGCAAGCGGGCTCACCGCCAGCGCCTGGTATTGGCCGAACGGAACCACGTCCAGCGCCTCCTGGCGCTTGCGCGCGTCCTCCGCCGTGCCGTGCCAGACGCCGACATAGTTTTCACCGGCGAGCCACTTTTCGTCCTGCGGCGCGAGGCCAATCACGGCGCGGCACTGGTGGCCTACGAGATCGTCGGCGGTGATGCCGACGGTCCAGCCGAGCCGCGAAGCCATACTGACGATCTGGTCGGTGGTATGGACCGCGTTCGGCCGCCGGATTTTCGGGATCGCCTCCATCTCCGCGACGCGCGCGAACAGCTTCATGCCGATCACCGTCGTCTTCAGCCGCAACAGGCTGTTGAGATCGGTGACGAGGCCGGCAAGGTCGATCGTCTCGGCGCTCTGTTGCGGCATGGCGTTCCTCCGGGCCGGCGATCGCGCGCCGGTGCTGTTGTTGTTTTTCCAGTTCCGGTTCTAGTCCCTGGCTGGTCCGGGAAGCAACTCGCCGGTGCGGCCCATCAGGCGATAGGCCACAAGGCCGATCCATTCGCGCATGGCGACGTCGGTCCGGCCGAGCCCGTCCGCGCCGATATTGGTGAAGGCGAAAAGCTCGTCGCGTCCGCCCATCCGCCAGTCCACCGGATAGGCCTCGACGTCAAATCCGGCTTTGCGAAAAATTCCCATCGATCGCGGCATGTGGAACGCCGAAGTCACCAGAAGCCAGCGCTCGCCCGGCTTCGGCGCCACCAATTGTTTGGTGAAAATCGCGTTCTCGTAGGTGTTGCGCGAATTCCGTTCCAGGACCAGGCGCTCCTTCGGCACCCCCAGGTTTTCGAGGATCGGCGCAGAGTAGTCGGATTCCCGGGCATCGGTCGAAACCAGGTTCGCGTTGCCCCCGGTGAAGACGATGCGCGCATTGGGATAGCGGCGCGCGAGCTCGGCCAGTGCAAACAGGCGATCGGCCGCATGCGGGACGACGGGCGTGTGATGCGCCGCCGACAGGTCCGTGTCGACGGAGCCGCCGAGCACGATGATGCCATCCGGCGCACCGCGCGACGGATCCCATTGCGGAAAACGCGACTCGAGCGGATAGAGCAGGAGATTGCCTAGCGGAGAAAACGCGGCCAAGGCCAGCAGGATCAGCGTGGTCACGGCGAGCTTGCGACCCAACGCCGCAAAGCGCGTCACCATTAGAATGAGCGACACGAGGCCAAGCTCGACCAGCAGATTGATCGGCAGCAGCGCGGCACCGAGCGTCTTGGACAGGATGAAGAACAGGAGAACCTCGCTGAAATGATCGAGCCTATGACATGCGGGCTTGACCTGCCCGCCCGTCTTCGGAAATCTTCTTGGAAGAGGATCGATTGCGGGGTCAAGCCCGGCCGTGACAAGTTCTCCTGCTGCCGTCAATGAAAACGACCGGACACCGCCAATGACCCATCACCACCTGCATGCAAGCCCCGACACCTGCCACTGGGGCTACTTCGAGGCCAGGCTCAAGCCGGTTCTGACCATCAAGAGCGGCGACGAGGTCACCATCGACACCATCAGCGGTGGCCCGGAGGTGGTGCCGGACCGCAGCCGGTTTCACGTTCCGCCCGAGTTGTTCGAGGTGCATGCGACATCCGAACGGATGCTCCCGGGCCATATCCTCACCGGTCCGATCGCAATCGATGGCGCCGAACCCGGCGACGTGCTCGCGGTCGAGATCCTCGAGATCGAGCTCCGGCAGGATTGGGGCTACAATCTGATCAAGCCGCTTGCCGGCACCCTGCCCGACGATTTTCCCGACACGCGCCTGCTCAACATCCCGCTGGACCGGGCGCGGATGGTCGGCCGCATGCCGTGGGGCCTCGAGTTGCCCCTCAAACCGTTCTTCGGCGTGATGGGTGTGGCGCCGCCGCCGGCCTGGGGCCGCATCACCTCGCTGATTCCACGCGCGATGGGCGGCAATCTCGACAACAAGGAGCTCGGCGCGGGCGCGATGCTGTATCTGCCGGTGTTCGTGCCGGGGGCGATGTTCTCCTGCGGCGACGGCCACGGCGTGCAGGGCGACGGCGAAGTCTGCGTCACCGCGATCGAGACCGCGTTGCAGGGCCGCTTCCGGCTGACGCTGCGCAAGGATCTGCGGCTCGACTATCCGCGCGGCGAAACGCCGACGCACTACATGACCATGGCGATGGACCCCGACCTCGACCAGTGCGTGGTGCGGGCGTTGCGGGACATGATCGTGCTGCTCGGCGAGAGGCGAAACCTGTCGCGCGAGGACGCCTACACGCTGTGCAGTCTCGCCGCCGACTTGCGGGTGACGCAGACCGTGAACGGCTCCAAGGGCATCCATTGCATGATCGAAAAGACCATCGTGCACGGCTAGCTCAGCCCCTCTCCCTTCCTCGCGTCCAGCTCCACCGCCGCACCGGATACCGGCGCGGCGCCCGACGTCGTGGATGTTTTCTCCAGCGATTCCAACAAGCTCAAGAATAGTCGCGATCCGGATTTGACTTCCGCTATCGAACCTAAATAGAGTCTTAATCGTTACTTTTCTGTACCCGCGTATGAGGCTAGCGTTCGGACATGGCCACCGAAAAAGCCGAGACTGACCGCATTCCCGTAACCTTGGCGCTCTCGACCATCACCTATCTGGAAAAACTGGTGAGACAGGGCACCCACGGCACCAGCGTTCCCGGCGTCGCACGGACTTTGATCGAGGAAGGCATCCGTCTCGCCATCAAGGACGGGCTTTTGTCGATTCGCGACAATGGCAGGACCTGAGCGCGCAGCGAGCGTGAAGCGGACGGATCTCGAGCGGCGGATGGCCGACATCTGCAACCTGGGACCGTTCAAATGCCTGTTCTTTCACCGACCTGGACCGACGAACGCATCGAACTTCTGAAGCAGCATTTCGAGGCCGGCCTGTCCTGCCGCGAGATCGCCGCCGATATCGGCGTCAGCCGCAACGCCGTGATCGGCAAGCTGTCCCGATTGAATCTCACGCGCGGCCGCTCCGTCGACGAGCGCAGGCTTCAGGACAGGAATTTTCCGCCGGCGCGCGCGAAGGCGGTGCCCCGCCTGCAGTTCGAAATGCTCGCCACGATCTACGGCGAAACCAGCGAGCCGGCGATCGACCGGCCGATCGACGACGCCAACCGCTGCTCGCTGCTGGAGCTCGGCGAAAACCGCTGCCGCTGGCCGATCTCGACGCCGGGTGCCGACGATTTCTGCTTCTGCGGCAACGCTGCACCTGACGGGCAGTCCTATTGCGCCGGCCACAGCCGCCTCGCCTACCGGCCGAACTCCCGCGCGCGCGTCGCGCGCGGCTGAGGCCGGGTCATCTTGTCCCAAAATGAAAAACCTCCGGCGGGGCATCGCCGGAGGTTTCTGGAGGCTTAGCATCAAGCCAAGAGCCGTGACTTTCGAAATCGGCTGGGAGCTATATAGCTTAGTAACTCAGCTAAGTAAATAAATTTGGCCGCGGTGGAATCGCATGGCTGTCTTCCTGTTTGCGTAGAAGCTTCTGCCATTCGAAAGCTCGCTTGCTTCGCAAAAACCCCGGCGGTTTCCCGCCGGGGTTCTCTGATCGATCCGCGAGACTCGATCTTAGAAGTTGCGCTGAGCGCGCAGCATCATGGTGACCGAGTTCTGGTCCTTCAGTTCATAGACAGCTGCCGGCTTGGCGGCGGCGGCAATGCCCGGGCTCGCGATCGTACCCGAATACTTCTGATCCAGATGCGAATAGCTCAGGTCTCCCGTGAAGGTCAGGTTCTTGACCGGGGTCCAGGCGACGTTGCCACCGATGGCTGCGAAGTTGAAGTCCGGGTTACAAGTCGAACCCGGGAGCGCGATCGCAGCGAAGTTGCCGCAAATCATCGCCTTGCCGGCATCGCCGTACTTCAACTGAGCATACGCACCGTAGATGCTGGTCGACCAGTAGGGGTTCCAGTTGTGGGTGTAGCCACCGCGCATGCCCCAGGTCTTGACGGTATCGATGCCGGTGCCGACGCCGAAGACACCGTCAGCAAGACCGGCGATACCGACGCTCTGGTAGGCCGTGCCGCTACCGCCGAACATGAAGAAGCTCTGCGGGAACAAGCTCTGGAAGTTGTAGCGAGTCGCGCCATCCGTGTAGACAGCCTGCAAGTTGATGCTGTCGCCAGCTCCGGTCGGGATGTTCTTGATCGACAACGCACCCTGAACCGCCCAGCCCCACTTGTCCTCGGGATGGCCACTGGGTTCGGTCGCGCCGTAGTAGGCGGCATGGAGCTCATGCGCGACAGCCGAGATCTGGGCCAGACCCCAGGCCTGATCGACGCGAACCTGACCGATGATGTCAGGGGTACGCGTGCCGCCCCAATCGTTGGCACCATAGGTGCCCGTCACGAACGCAGCGCCAGCAGCAGCAGGCGTGGCGAACGTGGTGTTCCAGAGGTTCGACTGGCCACCATTCGCCGACGTCTCGTCCTGCAACGCGATCGAACCGGTGATGCCCTGGCCGAAGTCAGCCGTGTAGGCAACCTGGTTGACGCCGTTCACGTGGTTGCTGCCGCCCGGAAGCGTATCGGGACCGCCAGCGGGATAGCTCTGCCACGGAGCGTCGAACAACGAAACCGTGCGGCCGAAGGTGAAGCCGGCGAACTGGATGAACGCGTGGTAGAGGCCGAGCGAAGCCGAACCGGTGCCGAACGCCGACGGGGTGCTGCCGGTGACCGACGGAGTATCCCAGGTGAAGACCATATCGGCATAAGTGCGAACCACACCATACTCGGTCGCCGTGCGCGTATCGACGGTAAAGTCCATACGAGCGCGGGAATGATAGTAGTCGGTCAGACGGTTGTTCGCGCCTGCGGGCGTGCCTTGCTGGAAGCTATAATCGCCTGCGCCGCCGAGGATCATGTCGGCACGCACATAGCCGCCGAGCTTGATGCAAGTGTCGGTGCCTGGCATGTAGTAGAAACCCGCGCCGTACAGGGAGCAGATCCTCACATATTCGACGGCCTTGGCCTTCAACGGAAGATCAGCCGCCTGCGCTCCACCGACGGCGATCAGACCCGCCGCAGTGCCGAGCAAAACGCTCTTCACCATTCTCATTTTAAAACCTCCAAGTTGCTCATTTTACGGAGACCGGACCGTGAGGCCCCCCAGATCCCCGTCTCCTAAATCCGCTCGGCCGCTTCGCGCTTTCGGACACACCCGCCTGAGACGCGAGGGACGTGAGCGGACCACCTGCAACGGGACGATCGAGTACCCCCCACCGCCACGGATCAATATGCATGTGGCGTTCTTCTAATCAAAATACTTTATTAGATAAGCTTTCCGGTTTCAGTAACTCTGTGTCTGCAAGGCAACACACCCAGGGCTCGGCGAAAAAGCCTGTCCTGATCATCTTTGTAATTTCCATGACACAATTACCCTGCTCTGCACTTGCGTCAGGGCAGAGTTGCGTGGACTATGGCTCGCGAACACCGGAAAGAAAGAAATTGGCCGACGGGAGTGACGCCGTGTCAGCGACGAGGAAAGAAGGGGCGCGTCTCCGCTCCGTCGGCAATCTCGATATCATCAGGCGATTCACCTGGGAGATATCGTCGATCAACATGTATCTGGAGGAGCTGCGTCAGTTCTGGGCAAGGACGCTCGGCATCAGCGGACCGCAATGGCTGATCCTGATGGCCATCTCCGATCTCGACAAGGACGATGGCGTCCCCGTCAACGTGGTCTCGAAACTCCTCCACGTCGATCCCTCCTTCGTCACCACCCAATCCAAGCTGCTCGAGAAGAAGGGCCTGCTGCGGCGGCGGCCGTCGACCACCGATGCGCGGGTGGTGCGCCTATCGTTGCTCGACAAGACGCAGAAGCATATTGCGAGCCTCAACGAGCAGTACAAGACGATCCGTGAATTCGTCTTCCAGGAATTCGATGAGAACGAGCTGACCGAATTCACCACCAAGCTCGCGACGTTGAAGTCCCGGCTCGAAAAGGCCTGCGTCCGGATGTCGCTCGACTACTAGGACGCTCCGCTCAGGTCCCCCGGCCCGCGGCGCCGAGCTGCGATTCGAGCCAGTCGAAGATGTATTCGTTGGCAAGGCTCGGATTGTCCGCGTGGGCCTGCGCCGCGCCGGTCTCCGCTGCGGTGAACACCTTCAGCACGAGATCCGAACTGGCAAGGCCCGATTCCTGCACGATCTGACGCGCCCGGTCGGCCTCAAGCCAACCGTCCTCGCCAAGTGTGATCAGCACCGGACAGTCGACGCTGGAGGCCATCAGCAGCGAATGCGGCACCGGAACGATGCTGAGATCACGCATCGCGAAACGGCTGGCGAAGAAGGACCGCTCGTGCAGATCCCACAGGCCGCCATCGCACACGGCTGCAGCGAGCCGCGGCTCCTGCAACACCGCACGTGTGACAAATGAAGAGCCCCACCCGTCCGCCACGATCGCGACGCGATCAACATCGACGTCGCTGCGCGTCTCCAGATAATCCATCGCGCCGGCAATCGAGCTCTCGAGATCCCGGCGTTGCAACACCTGGTCGAGGTGATCGTCGCGCTGCTCGCCAAGCAGGTCGAGAGCGAGCATCGAAAGGCCGCGCTCGCGTGCATGCGGCGCAAGCTTGAACAGAAACTCTTCCTTGCGATGGCCGGGCTCGCCGATGCAGATCACGGTCGGAGCCCGCCCGTTGGCGGATGGCGCCGGCAGGAAATAGCCCTGTAGCGAATGCCCTTCGACCCACGGCACCGTCACGACTTCGCCGGCCGGGTTGCGCGCCGCGAGGAAGCGGCGGGCGCAATCCTGCATCGCGAGTACCGCAACCCAGCGGCGCTCGTCGGCCGCATCGAGCGGCATCGCGGCCGCGCTGTAGTAGTTCATGGCGCGCAGCCAATTGCGCTGCGCGGTCGCCAAATGGCCCTCCGCGAACGCAGCCTCGGCGCGCTGCCGATTGGCCCGCGCCAGCTTCTTCCACTCGCGATGCCAGGACTGCTCGTCGCCGCGCTTCAGCTGCCGGGCGATCATCAGGCATTCGGCGATGGTGGCGCCGCCCTCCTGGGCCGCGGTGAGCAGCCGCGTGAATTCAGCGGAGATATCCTCTCTCTCCGGGCAGAGGGTCCAGTCGTCGGAGAGGCATGCGGGTATCATCGGGAGCTACGCTCGATCGTGGCGCTACCCCGATTCATTAAACTATTTTAATTCGCCGACCAAGCTGGCTTGCGCCGAATGAGACGCGTCCGAGATCACCATCTCTTGAACGCGTGAATGATTCCCACATCCATGACATTCCCTTGCGACATACGACGACGAATGCATGCGACCCGACGCCGCATAAATTAGTTGCGCGCCTCTTGTCATGATGAACGTCATACTTATATCGGCGCGCCATCGTTGACGGTCTCAGCCAAGCCGCCAGCCGACCTCCTGGGTAAAACTTTCGTAGAAGGCGCGGTCGTAGGCCTGCTCGGGCGTCGCACGCACGCGCTCGTCGAGCCGCTTGGCGTCCTCGCCGACCAGAATGCGCCATCGCTCCGCCTTCACGCCGTCGAGAATGATTTTCGCGGCTTGCGCAGCCGTAGTCGGTGCATCCTCGAGGAAACTGCGGGCGCGCTCGGCAAATACAGCCTGGATGTCTTCGTCCGACATTTTGTCAGCATCTGGCACGCCGGTCGCGACCATGCGGGTGCGGGTCAGCGCGACCTCGTCGGGGTTGAGACGTTCCGAACCATCGGCGCTCTGCACCTTGCGCGAGTTGGAGACGATCGAGGTGCCGATATGGCCCGGCATCACCACCGAGCATTTGACGTGCGGCGCGTGCAGGCGGAGATCGTTGATGAGCGCTTCGGTAAAACCCTTCACGGCGAACTTCGCAGAGCTATAGGCGGTGTGCGACTGGTTCATGCCGATCGAGGCCCAGAAGCCGTTGACACTCGCGGTATTGACGATATGGGCCTCGTCCGCCTTCACCAGCATCGGCAGGAATGTGCGCACGCCGAGATAGACCCCGCCCCAGCAGATGTTGAAGGTGCGCTCCCACTGCTCGCGCGTGTTGGTGAACAGGCTGCCGCCGCCGCCGATGCCGGCGTTGTTGAACAGCAGATGAATCCTGTCCGTCATCTGCTGGTCGGCAAGCTCGTCGCGGAAGCGCTTGAGATGATCCTCGATCGAGACATCGGCGACATGCGTGGTGACGCGCAGGCCCTGCGGCAGCTTCTCGGCCTCGCAGAGCCGCTTGGTCTCGGCCATCGCTGCCTCCGAGATGTCGCACATGGCGACATTGCAGCCCTCGGCCACGAGCTGCCGCGCGAGCTCCCGCCCCATTCCCGTGCCGCCACCGGTGACGACTGCGATCTTTCCTGCAAATTCCTTCATCGGGACTTCGGCCCCTCCCCTTGTCAGTTTGTTTTCTTCATCCTCGGCGCGCCGCGGCGACGGATCCAATGTAGCAGCGCCGCATCCGCAGGTAAAAGCGGATCGGCGCTGCCGGCTTCGGCGTCGATGATTTCAGTGTGCGGACTATTCGGCCGCTTCGACCCCCGCGCCGTTCAAGGCGCCGAGCGCCTGCAGCGCCTTGCGGGTCGCGGCCTGCTGCGCGGGCGAGGCTTCCGGCATCGGCGCGCGTGGATAGGTCCTGGGCAGGCCCTGGAGCATCTGCGCGTAACGCGTGCAGGCGGGCAGATTGTCGGCAATGATCGCGTTCCACAGCGTCAGCAGCTTCTTGTGCAGCTCGAGCGCGCGCGGGTGATCGCCCGCCTTCACCGCATCCCACAGCGCGACCGAGGCGTGCGGCGCCGCTGTCAGGATCGCGGCGATCGAGCCATGAGCGCCCAGCGTGTAGGACGGATACATCAGCGCATCGACCGCGCTGTAGATCAGCTTGTCCGGCGCCATCATCATGAGGTCGGCGAACAGCTTGAGGTCGCCTGCGCTCTGCTTGACGCCGACGACCAGCGGCACCTCGGTCATGATCCGTGTCAACAGCGCCGGCGACAAATACGACCACGGCACCACGTTGTAGATGATGATGGGCATGCCGGTCTCATCCGCCATGGCACGGAAATGCCTCACCATCGCCTCGTCATCCGGCTTGAACAGATAGTGCACCGGCGTGACCTGGAGGGCCGCGACATCCATGTCGCGCACGAGCTTGCCGCGGCGGATCGCATCGCGCGTGGAGTCGACGATGATGCCGGCGATCACGGGAATGCGTCCCTGCACCGCGTCCACCGTCGCGGCGATCAGGTCGCGATATTCCTCATGGTCGAGCGTGTGGCCCTCGCCGGTCGAGCCGCCGGCCGCAACGCCATGGGCGCCGGCAGCGATCATCCAGTCGACCTGCGGCGCCAGGAGCTTGTGATCGATCTCGCCATCCTTCCGGAACGGCGTCGTCATCGGCGGGATCACGCCGGTCGGTCGTACCTTCATGCTCTGTCCTCGCGTTTCCAATACCCTGTGGCGGGCCCGCTCTTTTGACGGGTATCCGCACGCTTCCGAGCCTATCGGCTGCATGACGCCTGTGAAGGCCCGCTTGCGCGGCGCTGCCCCCACAATCGGTCATTCCTGTCGTTATTCGTTGGGTTCCCCGTAGTTGTCCGGCTTCGGTTTAAGGGGAAATTTTTTACAATCCGAATCGCCAAATGAGGGTGGACGCTGGATCGAGTCGGCCAGGCCAGCGTGTTGTTTGTGTCACAGGCTCTGGCACTAGGCTTGCATCCTCTTCGTCGTCAGAAACTATCGATGAGGTGACTGGAATGTTCATAACCGTCGTTGCCGTGCTCTGCCGGCTTGGCGCAGCTGCCTCTGGCGGCTGTGTCGAGGAAATCGTGACCGACAGCAACATGACGCCCGAGATGTCGATGATGCAGTGCGCGATCGGCGCACAGGCTCCGCTTGCGAAATGGATGGGCGAGCATCCGATCTATCACGCCAACTGGCGCCTCGACCGCTACAAATGCGTGCCGGGTCACTACGAGATCAAGGGCCACGCCTGAGGGCCACGCAAAACGACTGCTATCGAGGAGACGCCCCGGAGGCCGCCTTGTCGCTCCGCATGGGCACCGCTAGCGCCAGCCGCTTGAGGCAGCGCGCTCTGTGACAACGATCACGCCTTCCCCTCAAGCAATCGCACGCAGAATGATCGCACGCGCCTGCCGCCCCTCCGGCGTCGGCATCAGCGCATAATTGTGCGGCTGATCACGCAAAAGCTGCAGGTCAACCGGCACGCCCACCGCCCTCGCCCGCTCCGCAAGATCGACGCTATCGGGGTAAAGCAGATCGCGCGTGCCCGAGAAGATCGTCATCGGCGCGAGTGAGCGGAACGCGCCGTTGAGCGGGCTGACGAAGGGATGGCCGACATCGAGTTCGCCGGCATAGAGCCGTCCCGCTTCGACAATCCCCGGAATGTCCTGCATGGGATCACGCGCGGCGATCTCGACCTGCTCCGGACGGCTGATCGACGCATCCGCCGCGGGCGAGATCAGCACCAGCCGGTTCGGCTGCCGATGCCCGTGATCACGCAGCCATTGGCAGGCGGCGAGCGCCAGGCCCGCGCCGGCCGAATTGCCGACCACGGTGACTTTTGCGGGACCCGCATCCTCCAGCAGCATCCGCAACAGCTCGGCCGTCGCCGGCACGACGTCCTTCGCGGTCGCGCGCGGCGCAAGCGGATAGATCGGCACCACGCAGACGACGCCCGCCTTGCGCGTCATCTGGCCAACGAAGCGCCAGTGCGCCGGCACGATCTCGTTGATGTAGCCGCCGCCATGCAGGAACATGACGTAGTTGCAGCCCTCATGGCCCAATGGCGGCGCCGTGTAATAGACCGGCCACCCTCCCATCTTGGTCAACGTCGCCTCGACGCCGCGCCCGAGCCCCGTCGGTTCAAACGAGGCCGGCTCCAGCGCGAGCTTTTGCACGTGCGCCTGCACCGCCTCGGCGGACGCGAGCTGTGCCTTGTAGGGAAGCTGCCTCAGCAGCATGTTGAAGGCGCGGCTTTGCAGGCTTGGTGCGGGATCGCGCCGGGACGGCGCACTGAAGACGCAACCGCCCGGACAGAACTGCAAGGCCGACACAAGTCTTGCAACACTCATCTTGCAACGCTCATTTTTGCAAAACTCATGGCTACATCCCCATCTGGCTCTTTCGGCAGGGCGACAGAGAGGCTTGCCGACCCGCCGCCATTTGCCGCTATAATGCGAGCATTCACTCGCTTTTCCTACTCGCATTCAGATCACAAGGTCGTGGCCAGCAAACCGCCCACAAAACCCCGGAAAAATGCCTCGCAGGAGCGATCCCGCGTCACCGTCGACGCCTTGGTCGAGGCAACCGCTCGCATTCTTGTCAAGGAAGGTTTTGAGAAGGCCAGCACCAACCGCATCGCCGAAGTCGCAGGCGTCAGCGTCGGCTCGCTCTACCAGTATTTTCCCAGCAAGGAGGCGCTGGTCGCGGCGGTGATCGACCGTCACAACGAGAAGATCATGCAGGTCGTGCGCGCCGCGCTCGCCGAAGTCGCCGACTTTCCGATCGAGAAAGCCGTGCGCAAGCTCGTGACCGTCGCGGTCGAAGCTCACCGCATCGACCCAAAATTGCATCGCGTGCTCGCCGAGCAGATTCCCCGCACCGGTCAGCTCGCCTACGTCGAAGCCTTCAACCGCGAAGTCCACACCCTCGTCCGCGCCTATCTCGAAAGCCGCCGCAAGGAGATGCGCAGGATCGATCCGGGGCTCGCCACCTTCATCTGCGTCAGCACGATCGAAGCAGTGGCGCACAACGCGGTTCTGAACCAGGCGGAGCTGTTGTCGGAGAAGATGGTGCGGGCGCTGGTGGACGAGACGACGCGGATGGTGGTCGGGTATTTGAGGTAATGTTGCTGCGCCGGGAAGCCTTACCGAGAACCAGGACGCGGACTCATGAATCGGCAGCCACAACCTGATGGATGCGCTTTGAAGGCCTTGTCATGATGGATAGCGATGTCCGATGGATCTGGATGTCCTGTTCGTCCCTGGCGGTCTCGGGGATCCATCGCCTGCATGAAGGACGCGGAAGTCACCGCCTTCGTCGCCTCGAGAGGTGCTCGCGCTCGTTATGTGACGAGCGTTTGTACGGGATCATTGGTGCTCGGCGCCGCAGGCCTGCTGAGAGGATATCAGGCCACGTCGCACTGGTATGTTCGCGAGCTGTTGCCCTTGATGGGCGCTACGCTCAAGGCAGAGCGCGTCGTCGAGGATCGCGACCGCATCACTGCTGACGGCGTGACCTCCGGGATCGACTTTGGGCTGACGCTCGCGGCTCGCCTCTCGAATGAGGAAACCGCGAAGCGGATCCAGCTTCTGATCGAATACGATCCAAAGCCACCATTCGCCGCCGGTAGCGCGGAGGGCGCCGGACCGGCGCTGACACAGGAGATCCTAAAACGTCGCGCACCTCTTATTGCCTCGGCCCGAAAAGAGGCCGAGACGGCCAAAGAGAGGTTAGGTATCTAGCGCCTCGTGAAACGTTTCAAGGCGGACGGGGCGCGAGCATCCGATCTATCACGCCGACTGGCGCCTCGACCGCTACAAATGCGTGCCGGTCCACTACGAGATCAAGGGCCACGCCTGAGGGCTCCGCAAAACTACTGATATCGAGGAAACGCTCGGGGGCCGCCTTCGCTCCGTATGGGCACCGTGAAGCGCCAAATTGGTCATTGGCTGACCAATTCGAGCACTTTCATCAAGCATCAGATTCGCGATGCAGCGCGGGTCGTGGACCTCAGTCATGTAAGGCACTTCAATGGAGAGAGACGCGCTCCCTCAAGGAAAGCGCGCTTTGCTGGATCAATTTTTGAGACGCGTAAGAGCCAATTCAATCATTGAATCTTCGAATAGTCTCAACTTGCGCTGTGAGGCTTCACCGCCTCCGAGCCAATTAGCGAGACCCTTTTTCACATCATCCAGTGTTGGCTCGACCTTATCCTGATTGAGCAACCAATCGACAGTAGCCAATAGCTCCATGCCGAGCGGGTACTCGAAACCGTCGATCAAGCCCGTCGTTTCATCCAGAGCCCCGACGAATTCTTTCGCCTCTGTGGTCTTGAGATAGGTGGCTACAACATCTTTCTTTGCACTCTCGAACCAAATCGTATCGAGAATGTTTGCATCAGCCACGCGCCTCTCGCAGTGAAGATAACTTCCATCCAAGTTATTTAGCAAATACCCCAAAGTCGGAGCGTACGGGCCGAACTTGTCGGCTTGGAATTTCAGCCCAAGCGGGCTTGCCAACCCACTTGCTACTATCTTTCGCTGAAGAAGATAGGCGAGCTTCTGAATCTCCAGGAGCGTACATTCAAACCCTAGGACCGAATAACGGCGAACCAGTTCTGCAACCAATGCTCGCGCCGATGTCAACTTCTCGACGCCCTCAGCTTTCGCGACGTTTTGATAGCGCGCTGTCGGCTCGTAAACTACGACCTGAACGTCAAGATTACCCATCGCCGATTCGATCAGCGGCCGAACGCGCTTCCAATCCAAACCGCCATTGCCGCTCCCTAATGGCGGCAGAGCAATCGACTTGATTTTATGCTCACCAATGAACCGCACCAAATCTTCTAGCCCATCCTTGATCCATTCGATCTTGGACGGATTGCGCCAATGCTGCTTAGTAGGAAAGTTTATGATCCACCTCGGTCCGCCCATCAGATCTTTTCGTTCAGTAGCGAAGATATGGCCGACCTTAATCTCATGCTTCTTGCAGGCAGCGCAATACGCACGGAAGTTCTCAGGGAATGTTTCCTTGAACATCAAGGCAATCCCCTTCCCCATTACACCAACTGTATTCACCGTATTGACCAAAGCCTCAGTGTCAGCCTTGAGCAGGTTACCCTCAGTGAAGGTAATCATCAGAAGTACCATCCTCGTTTGGTGTGGACTTCCAGGTTTAGCTTGCGCTTAGACACTAGTTCGTTTGCCCACGATTTTTTCTTTTCATCACAACACGCCACGTAGAGAAGAGCATCGGTTGGCATGTGCTTATGTACTAACGCCTCTGCCATGTACCGATTCGTCTTATCGGGATCGTCGTTGTTTCTACTGAAGTCGCTGTTTCGAAGAATCGTCCAATCGATTTTCTCGAGACCGTCCGTCTTGTCGTAGTAGTTTGCCAGTGAGGCGCACGCGTGCCTGTCCGTCATGATGAACGGCACCCCCTTCTCTTTAAGGCGCGCAAGCGAAGCGACAAGAATTACGATCTGGTCGTTGTCTCTCTGCTGCACAGTGCGGCCAGTATGGATGTTGTAGGCCATCATCGACCGTGGCGTGAAGTAAAACGGGACGTAGTCGCTCAAGGTCCCTTTGGGCGCAACGGGAACAGCCCACGTCTTCCGCTTGTCGATCAGCTCTACGAGTCCGATGTTTACGAAGTTTGGGTCCTGCTTTGTGGAATTCCGACAGTGAAGGCCGTTATCCAATATCCAAGGCAGATTATCTTTATGGGTGATGCGGAAGATTAGCGCATTGTCCGCTGTAAGCTCCGGCAGCGCCAAAACTCCCTCCCCTAAGGAAGCAAAAACCTCGCATCGCAGAGACACAGGAAGAGGGCTTGCCCGTCAAGACGGATCCTCAAGACTCAATATCGCCAGAAGAACATAATAGGAACACAGGTGTGTTGTCAACATAAACGTTGACATTCGACGCGTTCAACTCCCCCGCCTAACTCGCGCAGCAAATCGACGGTCAGCCTCAACGTCGCGTCCGGCAATCATCCCTACTGGACGTCGCGGCTAAAGGCGACTTCACCCAAGGTCTCGGCGCTGCCTTGAGCTTGTACGCAACTGAAGCAGATTCCGCCGATCTCACATGACTGCCACGATGACATCATGTCCCCTGCTTTGCACGACGCGTCAAATCGCTTCGGAAAAAACGAATCCTGCCAATGACTTCGCTACTGTGCATGGGGGTTGTTTTCGGCATTTTTGGTAACGGCCACCAAAGCGGCCACGCGCTCCAGAGCGCCACACACGGATCGTGGCGGCAGCAAGCTCCACGCCGCCGATCAATCCGCCCGACAGATGATTTGAAAAATGGTCGGAGCGAGAGGATTTGAACCTCCGACCCCTAGTCTCCCAGACTAGTGCGCTAACCGGGCTGCGCCACGCTCCGAACGTCGTTCCATTAGCTAGGATCGCTGCTTTGCGCAAGGCGAGGTCACACCAATTTGGTGTCTTCGCTGATAGCGTCCGGAACCGCCCGCAAAACCGGCGGACTTGCCGCTCAGCCGTCCTTCAGCGCCAGATCGAGCATTTCCCGGCAGGCGACGAGGTCGCTCAGCACCCGTCCCAGCCGCTCCCGGTCGATCGCGCTGGGACCGACTGGGGCGGCGGTGCCGCCCTTGCGGAAGGTGGTCAGGATTTCTTCGTCGTCGGTCTCCGAGAAGCGGAAGTCGATGCCTTCCGCCTCCTCGCCCTGGAAATCGTCATCGTCGGTGTCGCGGCTGCCGCGGACGCCGGTCTCCTCCTCGGGCTCCATCAGGCTCGCCCCGATGGCGTCCTCGATCGCGCCGAACGAGACCGCGGCCGAGCTGTCGGCCAGGCCCTGCACCGATTTGACGCCGTGCTCCTTGAGGATCCGCTGTACCCCGCGGATGGTGTAGCCCTCGCCGTAGAGGAGACGGCGGATGCCCTTGAGCAGGTCGACGTCGTCGGGGCGGTAATAGCGGCGGCCGCCGCTGCGCTTCATCGGCTTGATCTGGGAGAATCGTGTCTCCCAGAACCGCAGCACGTGCTGCGGAATGTCGAGTTCCTGCGCTACTTCGCTGATGGTTCGGAACGCATCCGGCGCCTTGTCCAAATGCCAAATCCTTCTGGAGAGCGGTTACGCCTCCGGTTGAACCTTGCTGCCGTCGCCGTTGGTGCGGTGCTGCGCATTGATGCGCTGCTTCAGGATCGCCGACGGCTTGAACACCATGACCCGGCGCGGCGAGATCGGCACTTCGGTACCGGTCTTCGGGTTGCGGCCGATGCGCTGACCCTTCTTGCGGACCATGAAGGAGCCGAATGACGACAATTTCACCGTCTCGCCCTTCTCAAGGCAGTCGGTGATCTCCTTCAGCACGAGTTCCACGAAGG
Organism: Bradyrhizobium sp. Kon10; assembly: GCF_055807395.1. Taxonomy (NCBI): domain Bacteria; kingdom Pseudomonadati; phylum Pseudomonadota; class Alphaproteobacteria; order Hyphomicrobiales; family Nitrobacteraceae; genus Bradyrhizobium; species Bradyrhizobium sp. Kon10. Next base: position 43,916 of record NZ_JBVVOZ010000014.1, read on the forward strand.
CAGACGATTCCGTCCGCGACAGCCCCACCTTCTGGTAGACGGCCTCGCAGAGATCAACACGCGTTACGGTTTTGCTTGTATCGGTCATCGCCCTGCCCCACATCACGGCGAACAATTCTTGTCTGAAATTATGAGGTTACGATACGACGGTCAACAGCGCTCATCAATGCAGACGCATCGATAATCGGAGCTGATTCCGGCAAAATTTTATCGACTGTGGCCTTACCAGCGCACGAGCGCGGAGCCCCAGGTGAAGCCGCCGCCCATCGCCTCGAGCAAAACCAGGTCGCCGCGCTTGATGCGGCCGTCCTTGCGCGCCGCCGACAGTGCCAGCGGAATCGAGGCCGCCGAGGTGTTGCCGTGGCGGTCGACCGTCAACACCACCTTCTGCGGCGCGATATGCAGCTTGTGGGCGGACGCGTCGATGATTCGCTTGTTGGCCTGGTGCGGCACGAACCAGTCGATGCTGTCGGCATTGAGGCCGGTCGCCTCGAAGGCGTCGACGATCACGTCGGTGATCATGCCGACCGCGTGCTTGAACACCTCGCGGCCCTCCATGCGCAGATGGCCGACGGTCTGAGTCGAGGACGGGCCGCCGTCGACGAACAGTTTCGCCTTGTGACGGCCGTCGGAGCGCAGATGCGTGGTCACCACGCCGCGGTCGGTCGCGGCCTGGCCGGGCTGCTCCTGCGCTTCTAAAATCACGGCGCCGGCGCCGTCGCCAAACAGCACGCAGGTGCCGCGGTCGTTCCAGTCGAGAATGCGCGAGAAGGTCTCCGCACCAATCACCAGCGCCCGCTTGAAGGCGCCGGTGCGCAGGAAATTGTCGGCGGTCGCAAGTGCGAATACGAATCCCGAGCACACGGCCTGCAGATCGAACGCCGCACCATGGTTGATGCCGAGCGCGTGCTGCACGGCGACCGCGGTTGCCGGGAATGTGTTGTCAGGCGTCGAGGTCGCGAGCACGATCAACTCAATCGACTGCGCATCGATGCCTGCATCGGTGAGTGCGGCCTGCGCCGCCTTGATGGCGAGATGCGAGGTGAACTCGCCGTCGGCCGCAATGTGCCGCTCGCGGATGCCGGTGCGCTGCACGATCCACTCGTCGGACGTGTCGATGCGCGCCGCCAATTGGGCATTGGTCACCACCTGCTCCGGCAGATAGGCACCGCAGCCCAGCACGACCGAACGAATTGTCGTCACGAAACATCCTCCGGAGCGGTTGGCACGGAACTGAGCGCACCCCCATCTCGGTTGAGCATCTGATTGATCTTGTTCAGAAGATCGAACTTGGCCATCTCATAGCCAACATCGATCGCATAGGCAAAGCCTTCGGCGTTGGTTCCGCCATGGCTCTTGACCACCACCCCGTTCAATCCAAGGAATACGCCGCCATTGGACTTGTTGGGGTCCATTCTCTCGCGCAGGGTCTGGAAGGCGCGGCGCGCGAACAGATAGCCGAGCTTCGACATCCAGCTCCGGCGCATCTCCTCGCGGAGCAAGGCCGCGATCTGCCGCGCGGTTCCTTCGGCGGCCTTGAGCGCGATGTTGCCGTTGAAGCCCTCGGTGACGATCACGTCGGCCAGCCCCTTGGCGATGCCGTCGCCCTCGACGAAGCCGATATAATCGAGCTGCGGCAGGTTCATCGCGCGCAGGGTTTCGCCGGCCTCGCGGATCTCCTCATGCCCCTTGATCTCCTCGACCCCGATATTGAGCAGACCGACGGTCGGACGCTTCTTGTTGAACAGCACGCTCGCCATCGCCGCGCCCATCAGCGCGAGCGCCACCAGGTGGCGCGCATCGCCGCCGATGGTGGCACCGAGGTCGAGCACGACGGAATCGCCGCGCATGGTCGGCCATACCGCCGTGATCGCGGGACGGTCGATCCCCGGCAGCGTGCGCAGGCAGAAGCGCGCCATCGCCATCAGCGCGCCGGTGTTGCCGGCGGAGATCGCGACATCGGCCTCGCCCTTCTTCACCGCCTCGATGGCGAGCCACATCGAGGAGGTCTTGCGGCCGCGCCGCAGCGCCTGGCTCGGCTTGTCCTCCATGCTGACAGCGACGTCGGTGTGGATGATCCGGGAGGCGGCCTTGAGCTCCGGGTAACGGTCAAGCTCGGGCTCGATCCTGGCGCGGTCACCCACCAGCAGAAACTCGGTCCCGCTGTGCCTGCCGAGCGAGATGGCCGCGCCTGGAATGACCACGGCGGCGCCCACGTCGCCCCCCATGGCGTCAAGCGCAATACGAACCTTGCTTGGCATCAAAATCCCGGAAACCTGGTCTGGTGCGGTCGTCAACTAGCGGGGCCGCGAAATGGGTACGCCACGAACATGGCGACCGGCCAAGCGCGGCGACGCGCTCCGACCGGGGCGCGACAATAGCGTTTTGTGATCCCGAAACAACCTCTTGCCCCCAGTCTTTTGGATTGCGGACGATCTGGCCACGAGTCAGCAAGTTTGAAGGAAATATGGATAAATCAAGCAGATAGCACGATCTTTCAATCCGCCCAGGCAAGCACCTCGCGCGACGGCGCAAAACGGCCCCGCGGGACGGCCGAGCTACGGGCCCTTCTTCTTGTCCTGAAGCGCCTTCAGTGCAGCAAAGGGATTGTCCTCGGGATCGGGAGCGGTGACCTCCGCCTCGAACACGGCACCGGGCTTGCGCGGATAGGGATCAATCGCTAGGAACAGCGCGTCGGTCGCAAGCCGGCCGAGGTCGATGATCCCGTTGACGATCGGCTCCGGCGGATCGGCGACTTCGGGGGGCTCCTGATCGTCCCGCCCTTCCTCGATCAGGTCGGCCAGCCGCCGCACCTCGGCCTCGGGCGCGAATATCAGATCGATCTCCTCGTCGATTTCACTCTCGATCGGATCGAGCGTCACCACGCAGGTCTGGCCGACCCGGGCCCGGACGTGGCCTGTGACATGGATCCGGCCGCCGCTCTTCGGCACGACGTCGAAACTGGCGTGGAGCGGCAGAATTTCGCGCAGACCGGCAAACTCGGCCACAGCCTGACGCTCGGCGGGCGACGCCTCAAGCTCGCGATGTAGGCCGGTGTCCGGAATATGGGCAACCATCACGGGCGCGCGCCAGGGGTCGGGCTTGGATTCGGTCATCGGTCGGTTCATGGCGTCACGTCCTTCCCATTTGGCGCGGGAAACTTGAAGGATCCGAGCAGCAGCGCCTGTTCGCCAGCCAAGCCGAGAGCCGCCTCCGCGGCCTGCGCGTAAACGGCGAGCCGCCGCGCCCGATCGATCCCGGCGCCATTCAAGATATTCTTGCAGATCGCCTGCGCCAGCGCCTCAGCCCCGGCATCGATCGCCTGGTCATAGGCCTGGACGCGGCCGTAAAAGGCCTCGCCGAAGGCCCGCATCCGCTGCGGGACGGTCTGGTCGCCCACGCCCATTTCGCGCAAATTGTCGTCCATGTCCTCGCAGAAGCGGTCAAACAGTACCTGCGACAGCTCCACGCCGTCCTGGGCGGTCCGCAGGCGCCGCAGCAGCAGCCAAAGATGCAGCAGCAACAGGTCGAAACGGCCGTTAACCGTGTCCGGCACGCCCAAGTCCCGGTAAAATATGGGTTCTCGCGCCTGCGTCACGATCATGCCATAGATGGCCTCAATGGTGCCGGCCGGGGTTAGCCGGGGTTTCCTGAAGTGATTGAACGGCCAAAGCATTGTGGTTTCCGCAAGCGGGCGCGCGCGTGTTGCATTCAGAGCCTCCGCCCGGTACTTCAGCGCCTCGCGCGACGCAAGGGGACGGAATCAGTTCCGCAATGACGATAACGAACCAGAGCCGCCCGCGCGCCGACAGACCGCGCGGCCTTCATTCGCGCTGGCGCGCCTTGAATTCGCGCTGGCGCGGCCTGCGCATGCTCGCGGCCGTGACCCTGGTTGGCGCGGCGCTGGCCGGCTGCACCGGTGAGCAATTCCAGAAGGGCTATATCCTGCCGCCCGGCGCGCTCGAGCAAATTCCGATCGGCGCGAGCCAGGATCAGGTGCTGATCGTGATGGGCACGCCCTCCACCGTCGCCACGCTGGACGGTGAAGTGTTCTATTACATTTCGCAGCGCTCGGAGCGGCCGGTCGCCTTCATGAACCAGAAGCTGGTCGATCAGCGCGTCATCGCGATTTATTTCGACAAGAACCGGCGCGTGCGCCGGCTTGCGAATTACGGCCTCCAGGACGGCAAGATCTTCGACTTCATCAGCCGGACCACGCCGACCTCGGGCCAGGAGATGAGTTACCTCGCGCCGCTGTTCAAGCTGCTCAGCTTTAACTGAGGCTTCAGCCTGCGGCGTCGTGCCGCCTCGTGCGGCTTGCCGTCGTGCGCCGGGTTCCCTACGCTCTCTGCAAAACAAGCAGTGGGGGGTGGATTCGTGTCCGAGAAGTTGCTGTCGCGTCGTCGCGTGCTCACCGGTGCTGTAGGACTGTCAGCAGCAGCCATCCTGCCGCGATCGAGCCTCGCCGACTGGAAGCCGACCGAGAATATCCGCATCATCGTGCCGGCCGCGGCCGGCGGCTCGACCGACGTGATGGGCCGGCTGCTCGCCGCTCATCTGCAATCCGCCTGGGGCCAGACTGCCGTCGTGGAGAACCGCTCAGGCGGCGGCGGCACGATCGGCACGGCGGAGGTGGTGCGCTCGAAGCCTGACGGCCACACCATCCTGATCGGCAATCCCGGTCCGAACGCGATCGCCTATAGCATCTTCAAGAACCTCAACTACAAGCCGAACCAGCTGCAGCCGGTCTCCAACATGATCCGGATCCCGAACATCGTCTCGGCGCATCCGAAAACCGGCATCAAGTCGATTCCCGAGCTGATCGCCTACCTCAAGGCCAATCCAGACAAGCTCAGCTACGCCTCGTCCGGCGTCGGCCAGAGCCCTCACCTCACCGGCGCCTGGTTCCTCCAGCTTGCCGGGCTGAAGATGACGCACATCCCGTTCCGCGGTGCCGGCCCCGCGCTCCAGGCTGCCCTCGCCGGCGATATCCAGATCCTGTTCGACAATCTCTATCCAAGCCTGCCGCAGGTGCAGAACGGCACGCTCAACGGCCTCTGCGTCACCACGACCGAGCGCAGCGAGCTCGCGCCGAACCTGCCGACCATGCGCGAGAGCGCGCCGGAGCTTGCGAACTTCGACGTGTCGTCCTGGTTCGCGGTGTTCCTGCCGAAAGGCGCCGCCGCTCCGGTGCTCGAAGCGCTCAATCTTCAAGTCAAGGCGATGCTGGAGCGCGAGGACATCAAGAAGCAGATCACGGCCATGGGTGCCCGCGCCGATTACGGCACACCGCAGCAGTTCTCCGACTTCGTGGATGCCGAGACCAAGAAGTTCGCCGGCATCATCGAGAAGGAAGGCTTGCAGATGGATGTGCAGTAGCCTGTCCCCCGTGCGGCGCAGGCGACTTGAACCAGTTGAAAGCCAAGAGAACAGCCCCCGCCAGCGCGGCCGCCAGCAATGTGCGAGGCCCGGATTGCCGGGAGCCTCTTTGCGTTTTGCCGCAAGCCGGACAGACAGTATCGGCCGCCAACATGTCGCAGCCGCACTGGATACACTTGGTGGTCTCGAACGTCATGGCGACGGTCCCCTGTAAAGCCGACAAGAAAAAACCCGCGGCTTGCACCGCGGGTTTGTCGTTCGGGACGCCTGACAGGTTCAGTGCGCCAGGATCGCCAGCAGCAACAGGGCCACGATGTTGGTGATCTTGATCATCGGGTTCACCGCGGGGCCGGCCGTATCCTTGTAGGGATCGCCGACCGTGTCGCCGGTAACAGCGGATTTGTGGGCATCACTGCCCTTGCCGCCGTAATGGCCGTCCTCGATATACTTCTTGGCGTTGTCCCAGGCGCCGCCGCCCGAGGTCATCGAGATCGCGACGAACAGGCCTGTCACGATCACGCCGAGCAACATCGCGCCAACGGCCGAGAACGCCGCCGACTTGCCGGCCGCGCCACCGCCCGCGATCGCGTAGATCAGGAAGTAGACCACGATCGGCGACAGCACCGGCAGCAGCGACGGGATGATCATCTCCTTGATCGCCGCCTTGGTCAGCAGGTCGACCGCCTTGCCGTAATCCGGCTTGTCGGTGCCCTGCATGATGCCCGGCTTCTCCCGGAACTGCCGGCGCACCTCCTCGACGATCGCGCTGGCCGCGCGTCCCACCGCGGTCATGCCCATCGCACCGAACAGATAGGGCAGCAGACCGCCGAACAACAAGCCGACAACCACATAGGGGTTGTTGAGCGAGAAGTCCGGATTGACGCCGGCGAAGTAAGCGTGGTGCGCCGAGTCCGCAATGAAGAATTTGAGGTCCTGGTTGTAGGCCGCAAACAGCACCAGAGCGCCGAGACCGGCAGAGCCGATCGCGTAGCCCTTCGTCACCGCCTTGGTGGTGTTGCCGACCGCGTCGAGGGCGTCGGTCGACTTGCGCACTTCCTTCGGCAGACCCGCCATCTCGGCGATGCCACCGGCGTTGTCGGTCACCGGACCGAACGCATCGAGCGCGACGACCATGCCGGCGAGCGCCAGCATGGTGGCGGTCGCGATCGCGATGCCGAACAGGCCGGCAAGGCTGTAAGTGACAAGGATGCCGGCGATGATGACGAGCGCAGGCAGCGCGGTTGCCTCCATCGAGATCGCCAGACCCTGGATCACATTGGTGCCGTGGCCGGTCACCGAGGCCGCCGCGATCGACTTCACCGGGCGATAGTCGGTGCCGGTGTAGTATTCGGTGATCCAGATGATCAATGCGGTGACGACGAGGCCGACAATGCCGCATTCGAACAGCGCCGCGCCGGTGAACTCGACGCCGTCGAGCTTGCCGAAGCCGATCAGGGTGTAGATGACGCCGGCAATGCCGACCAGCGACAGGATGCCGGTTGCGATCAGGCCCTTGTAGAGCGCGCCCATGATCGACTGGCTCGGCCCGAGCTTGACGAAGAAGGTGCCGACGATCGATGTGATGATGCAGATGCCCCCGATGGCGAGCGGCAACGTCATCATGTTCATGAGGATCGGCGTCTTGGCGAAGAAGATCGCCGCGAGCACCATGGTGGCGACCGCAGTCACCGCATAGGTCTCGAACAGATCGGCGGCCATGCCGGCGCAGTCGCCGACGTTGTCGCCGACGTTGTCGGCGATGGTGGCCGGGTTGCGCGGATCGTCCTCGGGAATGCCGGCCTCGACCTTGCCGACGAGGTCGCCGCCGACGTCCGCACCCTTGGTGAAGATGCCGCCGCCGAGACGGGCGAAGATCGAGATCAGCGAGGCGCCGAAGCCGAGCGCCACCATGGCGTCGACGACGACCCGGCTGTCAGGCGCGAGCTTCAGCGAATAGACCAAGAAGCCGAAATAGAGCGTCACGCCGAGCAACGCGAGGCCGGCGACCAGCATGCCGGTGATGGCACCCGCCTTGAAGGCGAGCTCGAGCCCGCCCGCCAGCGACGTCGTCGCAGCCTGGGCGGTCCGCACATTGGCGCGGACCGAGACGTTCATGCCGATGAAACCGGCCGCCCCCGACAGGATGGCGCCGATGGCAAAACCGATCGCAACATACAGACCGAGGAAGTAGACGAGCAGCGCGAAGATGACGATGCCGACGAGACCGATGGTGGTGTATTGACGCCGCAAGTAGGCCTGTGCGCCTTCACGCACCGCACCCGCGATCTCCTGCATGCGCGGCGACCCCGCATCCGCGCTCAACACCGAAGACGTCGCCCAAATCGCGTAGACGACGGAAAGCACTCCGCAGAGCACAATCAACCATAATGCTGTCATGTGATTTTTTGCCTCAGATCCTTGATGAACGTACCCCCGGCGCCTTTGTTCTTCCGTCTTGCGGTGCGGCACCTTTATGTTGAACAGGGCCGCCCCTGCCCGAAGGGGCGGCCCTGTTCAGCCACAAGCTTGCCAAAATCAGAATGCGTGTGCAACGCCGTAAGCGGCCGAAAAGGCCGATCTCGGCAGGTATTTAGCCTCGTCCCAAGGGCTTGGACCCAGGCTGGAGCAAGTCCTAGAAGTGACTGTAGGACAGCCGCTTCAATGCCAGTTCCCGGCCCATGCAATCCAGGAAGTGCGGCCGTCCATTGCCCTCGATGATCGTGCCGACCGCCGTGACGCCAATCCCTACAGCCCGCCCGGCGGTAATCAGCGCAAAGCTTTGGGCGGCCGGCACGGTGCACAGCACCTCGTAGTCGTCGCCCCCGGCAAGCAGCGTCTCGAGGCGAACGGCGTTGCGCGCGACCAGACCTGCCGCAATGGCTGAGAGCGGCACGCTCGCCACATCGACCGTGGCCGAGACGCCCGACGCCGCACAGAGTTTTGTTAGATCGCCGGCGAACCCGTCGGAGATGTCCATTGCGGCCGTCGCATCGTCGCGCACGGCCCGCGCCAGCCCATTGCGCGGCTGCGGCACGCGATAGCGCGAGACCAGTGCATCCCTTGCAGCGGGATCGGACGCAAGCGCCCCGGCCAGCGCACCGCCCGTGAGCACGTCGAGACCGAGCGCGGCGTCGCCAATTGTGCCCGTCACCAGGATACGGTCGCCCGGTCTGGCGCCGCTACGGCCGACCATCCGCCCCCGCGGCACGCGGCCAAAGGCGGTGATCGAGATCATCTGCGGCCCCGGCGTCGATACCGTGTCGCCGCCGAGTAGCGGGCAGGCGAAAGTCTTGGCGTCCTCGCCCAGCGCCTCCGCGAATGGCCTGAGCCAGGCATCCTCCTTGCTGCGCAGCGCCAGCGTCAGCACGAAACCGGCCGGTATCGCACCCTTGGCGGCGAGGTCGGACAGGTTCACCCGCAGCGCCTTACGCGCGATGGTATCGGGAGGATCACCGGCAAGATAGTGCACGCCTTCGACCACGGCGTCGGTGGTGACGACGATGTCCTCACCGAGCGATTGCAGGATCGCGGCGTCGTCGGCCAGCCCCAACGCGCCGGGATCGGTCGCCAGCGGCTTGAAATAGCGCGCGATGAGGGAGTCTTCGCCGGAGGGATTCTGTGGGCTTGCCATCAGCGTCGGCCACACACATCGCTGTCGTCGCCCGGCTTGACCGGGCGATCCAGTACGCCGAGCCGCCTCTGCTCAAGCACGACCGCCGCGGAGTACTGGATCACCCGCCTTCGCGGGTGATGACGACGGAATATGGGGCAGCCACGTCGCATCACTTCACCGCCCTGCGTCTCGTCCTACCCCCGCCCGAACTCGTCGCCGCGAAACTGGCGGCCGATCTGGTCGAGCACCGCGTTCACCATGCCGGTCTCCTCGCGATCGACGAACGCGTTGGCGACGTCGACATACTCGGACACGACGACGCGGCCCGGCACGTCCTTGCGGTGTTCCAATTCGTAGGCCCCTGCCCGCAGCACCGCGCGCAGAATCGCCTCGATCCGCTTCAAAGGCCAGCCCCTTGAAAGCGCCTCGTCAATCAGCGGATCGAGCTTCTTCTGGTCGCGCACGACGCCGGAGACGACGTCGCGGAAGAACGCTGCTTCCGCGGGGAGATAAGTGTCGCCCTCGACCTCGTTGCCCAGCCAGTGACTCTCGAACTCCGCAAAAATGTCGTTGATTCCGGCGCCGCCGACATCCATCTGGTACAGCGCCTGCACGGCTGCGAGCCGCGCCGCACCGCGTCGGTTCGCCTTCTTCTCCGTGCCAGCCGGCGGCTTTTTGCTGTTGTCGGCCATGATCAAGCTCGCGCCAGCCGGCGCTTGATGCGCAGCATCGCAATTGCGGCGCGCGCGGCGTCGCCGCCTTTGTTGAGCTCGCTGGCGCGCGCCCGCGCCCAGGCCTGCGCCTCGGTGTTGACGGTCAGGATGCCGTTGCCGAGCGGCAGCTTTCGCGCCACCGCAATATCCATCAGCGCGCGCGAGGATTCCTGCGAGACGATCTCGAAATGGATGGTGTCGCCGCGGATCACGCAGCCGAGCGCGATCGCCGCATCATAGGGCTTGCCGCTGCCCGCCGCGGCGTCGACCGCGATGGCGATCGCCGCGGGAATTTCCAGCGCGCCGGGAACTGTGATGACGTCGTGGGTCAGGCCGGCCGCCTTCAGCTCAGCCACGGCGCCTTCGAGCATCGCGTCCTGGAGATCGTCATAGAACCGCGCCTCGACAATCAGCGCGCGCGCGCCGGAAATGTCGGTCTGGTCCTTCAGGGCTGCGCGCCGCGCGTCTGCCATAGTCAAATCCGTTTCAGAGGGTCGGCGTTATGTAGTCGCCGCGAGGGGCTAAGCCAAGTTTTAAACCGTCATTCCGGGGCGATGCGAAGCATCGAACCCGGAATCTCGAGATTCCGGGTCTGGTCCTGCGGACCATCCCGGAATGACGGCTACGCCGTCACTTCATTTCCGTCAGCCGCGCCGCATAGCGGGCCATCAAATCGACCTCGATGTTGACCTCGGCGCCCGCCTTCCAGCCGCCGATCGTCGTGACCGTCAGCGTGTGCGGGATGATCAGCACCGAGAAGGTCACATCCTTCACCGTATTGACGGTCAGCGACACCCCATCGAGCGTGATCGAGCCCTTGGTGGCGATGAAACGCGCCAGCTCGCGCGTGGTGCCAAGCTCGAACCGCGCCATGTCGGGCAAGTCCTCGCGGCTGACGATGGTCGCGATCCCGTCGGCATGGCCGGCCACGATATGGCCGCCGAGCTCGTCACCGATCTTCAGAGCGCGCTCCAGATTGAGCTTTGAGCCGACCTTCCAGTGCTTCGCCGTCGTCAGTGCCAGCGTCTCGGCCGCAGCATCGACGTCGAACCAGGTTTTGGCGCCGTCAACACCGGAGGCGACCACTGTCAGACAGACGCCGTTGCAGGCAATCGATGCGCCGTCGGCGATGGTCGCACGATCGTAGCGGCAGGCGATGCGAAGGCGGTGCAACTGCCCCTGCGCCACAGCTGTCAGGCTGACGATCTCGCCGATATCGGTGACAATGCCGGTGAACATTTATGCGCGCTCGTAGATGGTGAGAGTATCGCTGTCGAATGTCTCGCTAGCATGAACGCGGAATCCCTGCGACTGCGTGATTTTCGACAGGGGCAATGCATCGAGCGCATCAACCCCATCGGCGCCGACCCCTTCCGCCCCGCGGAACAGCCATATCTGATCGGCAAGCTCGGTGGCGACGAAGGATGCGGCAACACGGCTGCCGCCCTCGACCATCAGCCGCGTGATGCCCTTCTCGGCCAGCGCATGCAGCACAGCCGGAAGATCAAGCCCGGAGGCGCTTGCGGGCGGTATGCGGATGATCTGCGCACCCGCAGCGCCAAGCCGTGTCGCTGCGGCGGCTTCCGCAAGCTCCGAGCCGAGCATCCAGAGCGGCGTCTCGCGCGCGGTGCGCACGAGTTGGCTCGACGCGGGAATGCGCAGGCTCTGGTCGAGCACCACGCGCACCGGCGAACGCGCGGCCATGCCCGGCAGGCGGCAGGTGAGAAGTGGGTCGTCCGCCAGCACCGTGCCGATGCCGACCAAAATGGCGTCGCTCGAGGCGCGTAACAGATGCACGCGGTTGCGCGCGGCGTCGCCGGTGATTGCAACCGGCTTGCCGCCGGCCGCGCCGATCTTGCCGTCGGGCGAGACCGCGAGCTTGAGGATCACCTGCGGGCGCTTGTCGCGGATGCGGCGGAAATGGCCGGCATGGTCGAATGCCGCCTCGTCGGCGCATAGCCCGACATCCACCACGATACCGGCTGCGCGCAAGCGGGCATGGCCCTGACCCGCCACCTCCGGATTGGGATCCTCGATCGCCGCCACCACCCGCTTGATGCCGGCCGCGATCACCGCGTCGGCGCAGGGCGGCGATTTGCCGAAATGCGAGCACGGCTCCAGCGTGACGTAGAGCGTCGAGCCGCGCGCCGCCTCGCCCGCGCGCCTCAGCGCTTCAGGCTCGGCATGCGGCCGACCGCCGGGCTGCGTCCAACCCCGGCCGACGATCACGCCGTCCCTGACGATGACGGCGCCCACGGCCGGATTAGGCCAGGTCCGGCCCTGCCCGCGCCGGCCGAGCGCCAGTGCAAGCTGCATGAAACGGCGATCGGCGTCCTTGGTCTCGCGGGCCTTCTGCGCAAATTGATCTTCCAGGATGCGGAAGATCATTTGCGTACCGTTGCAAGCCGCGCTTCCTCCTCGCCGGAGAGCTCGCCGAGCACGTCGGCGAAATCCTTGGCCTCGCGGAAATTGCGATAGACTGAAGCAAAGCGAACATAGGCGACGTCGTCGAGCGTGCGCAGATGTTCCATCACGGTCTCGCCGATCACCTCCGAGGAGATCTCGGCCTCGCCGCCGGTCTCGAGCTCGCGCACGATAGTGGAGACCATCTTCTCCACGCGCTCCGGTTCGACCGGGCGCTTGCGCAGCGAGATCGACACCGAGCGCATCAGCTTGTCGCGGTCGAACGGCACGCGACGGCCGTTGCGCTTGATCACGGTGAGCTCGCGCAGCTGCACGCGCTCGAAGGTGGTGAAGCGGAAATTGCAGGCGACGCACACGCGCCGCCTGCGGATCACGGACGAGTCCTCGGTCGGACGCGAGTCCTTTACCTGCGTATCGAGACTGTTGCAGTTCGGGCAGCGCATCCGTTTACCTTGACCGGTTTTCTTACCAGTTCACTTGGATCTTACTGATAGATCGGGAAGCGATCGGTGAGCGCCTTGACCCGCTCCTTGATCGCGGCCTCTACCAGCGGCGCCTTGCCGTCGGAGGATTGCGCGATCGCGTTCAGGACCTCGGCGATCATGCCGCCGACCTGCTGGAATTCAGCGACACCGAAGCCGCGGGTGGTCGCAGCCGGCGTGCCGAGCCGAATTCCGGAGGTGACGAACGGCGATTCGGGGTCGAACGGAATGCCGTTCTTGTTGCAGGTGATGGCGGCGCGAACCAGCGCCTTCTCCGAGGCATTGCCCTTCAGGCCTTTCGGCCGGAGGTCGACCAGCATCAGATGATTGTCGGTGCCGCCCGAGACAATATCGAAGCCGTGGCTCTTCAGCGTCTCGGCCAGCGCCTTGGCGTTCTCGACGACGTTCTTCGCATAGACCTTGAAATCCGGCCGCAGCGCTTCGCCGAACGCCACCGCCTTGGCCGCGATCACATGCATCAAGGGCCCGCCCTGGAGGCCGGGGAAGATCGCCGAGTTGAGCTTCTTGGTCAGCGTCTCGTCATTCCAAAGCATCAAGCCGCCGCGCGGACCGCGCAGCGACTTGTGCGTGGTCGTGGTGGTGACGTGGGCGTGCGGGACAGGCGAAGCATGCACGCCGCCCGCGACAAGCCCTGCGAAGTGCGCCATGTCGACCAGCAGGTACGCGCCGACGGAGTCCGCGATCTCGCGAAAACGCTTGAAATCCCAAGTGCGCGAATAGGCCGAGCCGCCGGCGATGATCAGCTTCGGCTTGACCTGCTCGGCCTGCCTGGCCACCGCGTCCATGTCGATGATCTGGTCCTCGCGGCGCACGGTGTAGTGCGCAGCCTTGAACCATTTGCCGCTCATGTTGACGGGCGAGCCATGGGTGAGATGGCCGCCAGCCGCAAGGTCGAGGCCCATGAAGGTGTCGCCGGGCTGGAGCAGTGCCAGAAACACCGCCTGATTCATCTGGCTGCCGGAATTGGCTTGGACGTTGGCAAAGCCAGCGCCGAATAGCTTCTTGGCGCGGTCGATCGCGAGGTTCTCGGCGACGTCGACCCACTCACAACCGCCGTAGTAGCGCGCGCCCGGATAACCCTCGGCATATTTGTTCGTCATCACCGAACCCTGGGCTTCCAGCACGGCACGGCTGACGATGTTCTCGGAGGCGATCAGCTCGACTTCATGGCGCTGCCGGCCGAGCTCGCCCTTGATGGCGGCGGCGATTTCCGGGTCGGCCTGGTCGAGCGGGGCGGTAAAAAACGAATCGGGCGCGGAGGCTGTCTTGGCGAAGGTCATCTTGCGAATATCTCCACCGCCGCAGCCTTTTGGCGGGCTACGGGCGGGTCTGGTGTGGCGATCGGAAGCGGCGAGCGCGATCTACCACATTGCCCGCCCCCGGCCAAGTAGTTGCGGGTCGGGCCGGATATTTATGCAAGATATGGTGGTGGGGACACGGACCATGGGCGAGCTCGCGCGAACCTTCCGGCCTCGCCTCATCCAAAAGGGCCGATCTGGACCTTAACGCCAGGGTCGTCCCATGGTGCCCGTCCGCTCTCTACAGCCCGGTATACCCCGCCTTCACCGGGTCCACGGAGCCGTCCAGCTGACGCAGATAGGTCAGGCCGCACACAGTCAACCTGTGGCTGTCCTTCTCGCCGGCTTCCATCAGAGTGTTAAGGTAGTTTGTCACCTTTTCCCGCGCCTCTGCACTCGCCGCGGACGTCCGATTGGCGAGCAGGTCATAGGTTTGCATGATGCGGTCGATGGTGGCTTCCATGGCACCCTCTGATTTTGGGAGATTTTCGGAGTTTTGATCAGGCAACCGCTCTGGCCTCGGCTTGCGCCTCGAACCTGGCGATGGCCTTGTTGGCCAGCCTGATCCTGTTGAATTCACCGTGCTGGAGCAGCTTGATGATAATCTCGAGCAGCCCCTCATTGGTGACCAGCGTATCGGGGATCGCGCCGGAGCGGCGCAGGTAATTCGCCGCGATGGCGTAGGCATCGCTCACGAGTTCGACGTTCACAGCCTGCAACCCGCGTTCGACCAGCATCACGTCCTCCGATCCGCGGACATAACCGCCAAAAAGGGAACTGGTTCCGATCGGCTGTGAGGTTTTTTTCGCAACTGCAAAAACGGCAAAACGCACCGGTCCGGGCAGTAGCCGGACCGATGCGCTTGGGGAAGTGAGACACTTTTGGAAGGCTCGCCGGTCTTGTTGGGCCGGCTTGGCCCTCGTCGTTCTTGGGAACTCAGAGCCGATACAGGATCTGGTCGGTCCAGAACCGCTCGAGGCGGTGCAGCGACTTGTTCAAGGTCGAGAACTCCTCGCCCGAGATGCCACCGACCTGCTCCACCGTCTTGACGTGCTTCTGGTAGAGCGAGTCGACGATGCGGCGGACTTCCTGGCCCTGCGGGGTCAGGCGAATGCGCACCGAGCGGCGGTCAACGCGCGAGCGCTGATGATCGAGGAAGCCGAGCTCGACGAGCTTCTTCAGATTGTAGGAGACGTTGGAGCCGAGATAGTAACCGCGCGTGCGCAGTTCGCCCGCAGTCAGCTCCTTGTCGCCGATGTTGTAGAGCAGAAGCGCCTGCACCGAATTGATGTCGGCGCGGCCACGACGATCGAACTCGTCCTTGATGACGTCGAGCAGGCGGCGATGCAGCCGCTCCACCAGAGTCAAGGCTTCCAGATAGAGCGTCTGCACCGAGCCCTGCTGGCCGGAGACGCGTTCCGCGGTATCTGCCGCAGTTGCGACGGCTTTCATCATGACACTTCCCCTGTTGTCGTTTTTATCGACACTCATTCGACGAAACTTGTGTCCCGTCTGATAGGTGCAACTTAAGGGGCGCCGTTTGAAGATCGGCTTAAATAAGAGAATAAAGAGATCATGAATTTAAGACAGTGAATTGCGGATTAAGCCTGTGCCACAAGCACTTTTCGCAACCGTCTGTTCACCGTGGCAAGGTCCTGTTCACCCTCCGTCCGACCATTGTGTCGCATTCCAGAACAGCCCCGCCCCGTTTCGAAACGTGCCCGTAACAGCTGTGGCGGATAGCGCCAGGTCAACGAAAACTTGCCTCGAATTTGAAGCAACGAGTGATCAACCAAGCTCGCGTGAAACCGCGTCGCGTCCCGAAGCTGAACAGCAACTATGGCGGCCGTTCGCGCGCCGCCATCCAGGCGAGCGCCAGATAAGCGGCGAGCATGATGGCCTCGACCGCGACGACGACCAGGCTGCCGCCGTAGATGCCGGGGAACATCAGTTCGATCACCGCCATCGACACCACGGTGGTCAGCCACACCACCGCGCCCCAGGGCGTGGCCAGCCACAGGCCGACGGCGGCGACGAGCTCGATCACGGCGAAGTAGATCGTCGAGGCTTGCCACGCCATCGACTGGTTCTCGAACGCCTCGTCCTCACCGCCGACGAAGCCCGTCACCTGCGCCCAGTGATAGAGGCCCTTGAGGATCGAGAGCAGCGCCATCACCCGCAAGAACAGCACGAGCCGGCGCGTCCAGACATTGTCGTCGGACTCCGGGCGCTCCGACGAGATCGCCGCCACGGACATTGCATTGTCGCGGGCAGTATCCCTGGCATTGGCGCTGTCGCGCGCCGCGTCGCGGCTGGAAATATCGGACATGCCCCCTTCTGGCTGTTTCGCCCCGCAAAATCAATCGGCCGCTATCCCTTGCGGCAGGTCAAGCCGCGGTGACGGGAAGGATGCGAACTGGTATAAGAATAATTCCAGCCGGAGGAAGAGTTGATGGCGATCAAATACGGACGTCCGATCGAATTGCGCGAGGTTTCGCGCGGGGGCGGCGCGGGAGCCTCCCCTGCCCTCGATCTGACCATCCGCCCGCGCCGCAACCGCAAGGCCGAATGGGCCCGGCGCATGGTGCGCGAGAACGTGCTCACCACCGACGATTTGATCTGGCCGCTGTTCCTGATCGACGGCCATAACAAGCGCGAACAGATCGCCTCGATGCCGGGCGTCGACAGGCTGAGCGTCGACCAGGCCGTGCGCGACGCCGAGCGTGCGATGAAGCTGACCATTCCCTGCATCGCGCTGTTTCCCTACACCGACCCGTCCCTGCGCGACGAGGAAGGCTCGGAGGCCACCAACCCGGACAATCTGGTCTGCAAGACCGTGCGCGCGATCAAGAAGGAATTTCCCGATCTCGGTATCCTCTGCGACGTCGCGCTCGATCCCTTCACCAGCCATGGCCATGACGGCCTGATTGCCGACGGCAGGATCTTGAACGACGAGACGGTCGCCGTGCTGGTGCGCCAGGCCCTGGTGCAGGCCGAAGCCGGCTGCGACATCATCGCACCGTCGGACATGATGGACGGCCGTGTTGCAGCGATCCGCGAGGGGCTGGATCGAGCGGGCCTGCTCGACGTGCAGATCATGGCTTACGCTGCCAAATACGCCTCCGCCTTCTACGGCCCGTTCCGCGACGCCATCGGCTCGGCCAAGACGCTGACCGGCGACAAGCGCACCTACCAGATGGACAGCGCCAACACCGACGAGGCGTTACGCGAAGTCGAGCTCGACATTTCCGAGGGCGCCGACATGGTGATGGTGAAGCCCGGCATGCCCTATCTCGACGTGCTGCGACGCGTAAAGGACACGTTTGCGATGCCGACCTTCGCTTACCAGGTCTCCGGCGAATACGCGATGATCGCGGCTGCGGCCAACAACGGCTGGCTCGACGGCGAACGCGCGATGATGGAAAGCCTGCTCGCGTTCAAGCGCGCCGGCGCCGACGGCGTGCTCAGTTATTTCGCGGCCCAGGCTGCCGAGAAGCTGCGGGCGCAGGGGTAAGCAGGCCGTCGTACCGGCGAAGGACAAACTACCAGTCTTCGTCAAACCAATTCCTGTGGTTATGGATCCCGGCTTTCGCCGGGACGACACCGAGTGTGAGGTAGTAGCGGTAGCTCCCAGCAGGCCGCCCCCGAATCGCCGGAATATTTCGGCTTGTTAGTCCCGGCGCGCCCTTGGCACGCGGATCGCCTGCTCCCATGTCCTGCTACGGGAGTTTTCCCCGGGAGAACGGACATGTCGTATTCGGATTCGGGCAATGCCTGGCGCAATGACGGCGGGGCGCATGCCTACGACCCTTATCTGAACCCGGAACTGTTCCGCGGCGTGGCGACTCGGCGGGTGTTTGCCTTCCTGATCGACATGGTCGTGATCTCCGTCCCTGTCATCCTCGGCTATCTCTTCATCGCCGTGTTCGGCGTGGTCACGCTCGGCATCGGCTGGGCCCTGTTCTGGCTGGCATGGCCGGCATCCGTGGTCTGGGCGATCGTCTATTACGGCGCCTGCATCGGTGGTCCCCGCTCGGCGACGATCGGTATGCGGGTGATGGACCTGGAGTTGCGCACCTGGTACGGCGCATCCGGCTATTTCGTGCTCGGCGCCACCCACGCCGTGCTGTTCTGGGTGACGGTGTCGTTCCTGTCCCCCTTTGTGGTCCTGGTCGGCCTGTTCAACGGCCGTCGGCGCCTGCTGCACGATTTCGTGCTGGGAACGGTCCTCATCAACAATTCCGTCCGTGCACCCGTGCCTCAGGCCACCAGAACCTACTGATCATAACCTATCAACCAGGACCGAATAAGTTGTCTGAGCTGATCTGCCGAGCAGACCGATTGACCAGGGGCCTTCGTAGCGCGATGCTGATACTCACTTCGGAGGCCCACGACGTCCCGTGACCCAGCACTCGCGCGACACCCCGCAATTTTACCTCACGGCGCCGTCCCCCTGCCCGTATCTGCCGGGACGACACGAGCGCAAGGTGTTTACGCACCTGGTGGGTGAGCGTGCCGGTGACCTGAACGACCTGCTGACCCATGGCGGCTTCCGCCGCAGCCAGTCCATCGCCTACCGTCCGGCCTGCGACCAGTGCCGCGCCTGCGTCTCCGTCCGGGTGATCGCGAACGAGTTCCGCCCGTCCCGCAACTTCCGCAAGGTGATCGCCCGCAATTCCGACATCATCGGTGAGCAGCGCAGCGCGGTGCCCACCTCCGAGCAATATTCGGTGTTCCGCGCCTATCTCGATTCCCGCCACCGCCATGGCGGCATGGCCGACATGACCGTGCTCGACTACGCCATGATGGTCGAGGACAGCCACGTCGAGACCCGTATCATCGAGTACCGCAAGCGCGGCCCCGATAGCGGCATCACCGGCCGGGGCGAGGAGCTGATCGCGGTGGCGCTCACCGACGTGCTCAGCGACGGCCTGTCGATGGTCTATTCGTTCTTCGAGCCGGGCCAGGTCAGCCGCTCGATGGGCACCTTCATGATCCTCGACCACATCGCCCGCGCCCGCCGGCAAGGGCTGCCTTATGTGTATCTCGGCTACTGGATCGAGGGCTCCAAGAAGATGGACTACAAGGCTCGCTTCCTGCCGCAGCAGCGCCTCGCGCCCTCAGGCTGGCTGCGCATCGACGCGCAGGGCGACGCGGCGTCCGAGCCGCAGGACTAGCCGCCCTCACCCGAACAGCATATCGGCCAGCAGCTTCACGTTCAAAACGACGATCACGCCCGCCACGATCCACGCGATCGCGGCGACCCATTTGGCAATCGCGAACTTCCCCATCTTGCGGCGGTCCGAGACGAACCGCACCAGCGGGATGACCGCGAACGGTAGCTGCATCGACAGCACGACTTGGCTGAACACCAGCAGGTCGGCGGTGCCGCGCTCGCCATAGATCGCGGTGACGGCGATCACCGGAACGATGGCGATACCCCGCGTCAAGAGGCGGCGCGCCCAGCTCGGCAGGCGCAGGTCGAGAAAACCCTCCATCACGATCTGGCCGGCGAGCGTCGCCGTCACCGTCGAATTGAGGCCCGAGGCGAGCAGCGCAATTGCAAACAGCGTCGAGGCGATGCCAAGACCCAGCAGGGGCGAGAGCAGCTCGAACGCCTGGCCGATCTCGGCGACATCCGAATGGCCGCTTCCGTGGAACGTCGCAGCGGCCACGACGAGGATCGCGGCATTGACGAACAGCGCCAGCATCAGCGCGATGGTCGAGTCCGTCGTCGCCCATTTGATCGCTTCGCGACGGCCCGTATCGTTGCGTTCATAGGCGCGCGTCTGCACGATCGACGAATGCAGGTAGAGATTATGCGGCATCACGGTCGCGCCGATGATGCCGATGGCGATGTAGAGCATGTCCGGATTGGTGAAGATCTCGGTCTTCGGCATAAAGCCGTGCAGGACGTCCGCGACCGGCGGCGCCGCGGCCACGATCTGGGCCGCAAAGCAGACCGCGATCACCGCAAGCAGCGCCATCACGAAGGCTTCGAGCAAACGGAAGCCGCGGTTCATCAGGAGCAGCAGCAGGAAGGCATCCAGTGCAGCCAGCAACGCGCCGCCAAGCAGAGGAATGCCGAACAACAGCTTCAGCGCGATCGCGGTGCCGATGACCTCGGCGAGATCGCAGGCGATGATAGCCGCCTCGCAAGCGAGCCACAGCATGAAGTTGGTTGCAGGCGAATAGGTCGCGCGGCAGGCTTGCGCGAGGTCGCGATCGGTGGCGATCCCGAGCCGTGCCGCCAGCGCCTGCAACAGGATCGCCATCAGGTTCGAGAGCAAGATGACCGAGAGCAGCGTGTAACCGAATTTCGATCCGCCAGCGAGATCCGTCGCCCAGTTGCCGGGGTCCATGTAGCCGACCGACACCATGTAACCCGGACCAACGAAAGCGAGCAGTCGCCGCCACCAGCGGCCGGACGCCGGGAGGGCAACCGAGGCATTCACCTCGGCGAGGCTCTTGATGGTCGGCGCGTCAGCGCGCCAGCCGGGGGCTTCCGGGATCAGATCGGGAGATCGGGCATCCATGAGGCGAGAATACCGAAGCTGGACCTTATTGCAACTCATTTGCAACTGCATCTGGCTGCGTTAGTTCCCGCCGCGGTCCGATCCCCGGCTGTCGGGAAGCGGGTGGGTTTGACGGTCCCCCGAGGCGGATACTGGCGCCAACCGATTTCGCAGGAAATGCGCCATGTCAAAAACGCCCCGCCTCCCCGACACGTTCAACCGCCTCGCCTGGTCCAACCTTGCGGCACAATCCGCCGAGCAGGTCGCGCTGGCCGCAGCCCCGATCGTCGCCGTGCTGACGCTCGGCGTGGCCGAAGGCCGGACTGGTCTGCTGCAGACCGCGCTCACGTTGCCCTTCGTGCTGTTCGCCATTCCGGCCGGCCTGCTCGCCGACCGCATCTCGCGCCGCTCGCTAATGGCGAGCGCCGAGGCGCTGCGGGCGGTTGCGCTAGCCACTATCGTCCTTCTGCTCGCCCTCGGCGCGCTCAACCTGCCCCTCCTGGCGTTGCTCGGCTTCGCCGCTGTGTGCGGCACGGTCGTCTACAGCGTGGCCGCGCCGGCCCTGGTGCCGTCGCTGGTGAGTTCGGACCTGTTGCCGGCCGCCAATGCCCGCATCGAGCTCGCGCGCACCGTCGCGTTCGCGAGTGGTCCCGCGCTCGGTGGTGCGCTGGTCGGCTGGTGGGGCGCGAGCCCTGCGTTCGGCTTTGCCGCGGCGCTTTCGGCCATCGCCGTCGTACTGCTCTCCGGAATCTACGAGCCGGCGCGCGCGCCGACGCCGCGGCGCCGTCCGTTCCAAGACATCCGGGAAGGCGCGGGATTCGTGTTCCACCACCCGCTGCTGCGACCAGTGTTCATCACTCAGTTCATCTTCAACACCGGCTGGTTTCTGCAGATCGCGGTGTTCGTGCCTTACGCCGTGCGTCATCTCGGCCTGAGCGCCGCCGGTGTCGGAACGGTGCTGACCATGTACGGCGTCGGCATGGTGATCGGCGCGCTGCTCGCAACCCGCGTGATGAAGCGCATCGCCTTCGGCACCGTTGTCGGCCTCGGCCCCGTCACCGGCTTCGTCGCCGCCGTGGTGATGGCGCTGACGGTGCCGGTCCCCTCGCCCTGGCTCGCCGGCCTCAGCTTCTTCCTGCTCGGCGTCGGGCCCATCCTGTGGGTGATCTCGACCACGACGCTGCGCCAGTCGGTGACGCCGCCGCGCCTGTTGGGGCGCGTCTCGGCCATCAACATCATGAGCTACGGCGCCCGTCCGCTCGGCTCGGCACTAGGCGCGATCGTCGGCGGGTTTTACGGCGCGGAAGCGTGTCTCTATCTCGCAGCCGCTGTATTCGGCGTGCAGGCGCTGGTGATCTGGCTCTCGCCTGCGGTCGCGTTGGATCGGCAGCCGGACATGGTGGAGGACGGCGCGGCGGTGCGGTGTTAGCCGCACCCTCATTTGCGAGCGAAGCGAAGCAGTCCAGAATCCGTCCACGGAGACAGTCTGCATTGCATCGTCGCAAGAGCTCCTTGCAGTGACGGAGTATGCTGAGGTAGTTGGACTAGTTCGACAGATACCGCTCGTAACTCCCCGTCACCGGCCCGCTCACGTCGATCTCCGGATCGAGCGTGTAGAGATCCTGCGCGCGGCCGATGCCACGCAGGGCGTAGCGACCGGTGGAGACGAGATAGCGTCGGCCGGCGGTGTCGAGGCCCTTGTAGAACTCGGCCGACGCCAGCACTTCGCGATCGACCGAGCGGCTCATCGAGGCGATCCGGCTGACCTCGTTCACGGTCGGGCCAACCACCGTGAAGTCCAGCCGGTCCTCGCTGCCGATATTGCCGTAAAGGACCTCGCCGACATGCAAGCCGATATAGGCCGACGTGGTGGGACGGCCATCCGCTTCCCGGCGCGCATTCAGCGCTGCGACGTTCTTGCGGAACAGGTGCTCGGCCCGTAGCCCGGCGCGCCGCGCATGCGCCATATCCTCACCGGTGAACATCGCGAGCACGCCGTCGCCGATCAGTTTCAGCACGTCGCCGCCGGCATCGTGGATCGCATCGATCACGGCTTGCGCATAATCGTTCAGGAACGGGATAATCTCGTCGGGGCCGATGCTCTCGCTGATCCCGGTCGAGCCGCGCAGATCCGAATACCAGAGCACGGCATTGATGCGCTCGGTGACGCCGCGCGAGATACGTCCGCGCAAGACCTGCTCTGACGCATCGCGGCCGAGATAGACGCGGCCGAGCGTGCGCACGATGTCGACCTGCTGCGCCGATTTGATCGCGAGTCCCAGCACCTGCACCACATCGCGCAGCGCGGCGAGCTCGGCTTCGGTAAAGCCAACCTCGCGTCGCGTCGTCCAGTAGGAGTAGAGGCAGTCCATCTGCCCGAGCGCTCCGGTCTCCCCGAAGCGGTGTACAAAAGCCAGAAAATGGCGGTGACCCGTTTCGGCGAGGTCGCCGATTTGCGAGAAATCGAGCGAGGGCGCGTCGGCGAGGTCGATCACCATCTCGTCGTGACCATGCTCCAGCAAATGATAGAACACCGATCGGCGCCAATTCTTCGCTGCGTCGCCCTCGGCCGTCGAGCCGTATTCGACGACGTCGCTCTCGTTGCTCGGAGTATCGCTCCAGCGGAACGCGCGACCCTCATAGATCGGGTGCAGCGTATCGATGACGACCAGCCCACGCGAGAGTTCCAGCCCCTCGGCGCGGCAGCGCTCGCAGAAGCCACGCAGCAGTTCGGGTTCGGGCAGGCCGGTGAGCCCCTGGCGGCCAACCAGTTCATCAGCGCAAGGCGCGAGGTCAATTGCATACGCCATTATGGCGTGCATTCGTGACGAGCGAAAGGTCGCGCGCCGACGTCGCACAACCAAGGCTCCCGCCCACAGCAGGGTGAGTATGCCGCGGATGCTGTTGACGCGCCCTCGCCATCGCTGCAAACGGAACCGATGAGATCACCGACCAGAAGCACAGGGATATGAGCCAGCGCCAGCTTCCGATCATCGTGACGCTCGGCACCACGCAGACACTGGCCTGGGCCTCGAGCTACTATTTGCCCGCACTGATCGCGGATCCCATGGCGCGCGATCTCGGCGTCTCCTCGAACTGGATCTTTGGCGCGTTTTCGGCCTCGCTGGTGATCTCCGCGCTGCTCGGCCCGCGGATCGGACGGCAGATCGACCTCGTCGGCGGACGGCAGGTGCTGTCCGCCTCGAACCTGATGATTGCCGCCGGCCTCGCGCTGCTCGGCCTCTCGCAATCGGTCACGGTGATGGTGATCGCCTGGCTCGTGCTCGGCCTCGGCATGGCGACAGGGCTTTACGATGCCGCCTTCGCCGCGCTCGGCCGCATCTATGGCACCGAGGCGCGCAGGCCCATCACCGGCATCACGCTGATGGCGGGCTTTGCCTCGACGGTCGGCTGGCCGCTCACGGCCTGGGGGCTCGCCCATATCGGCTGGCGCGAGACCTGTTTCGCCTGGGCGGCCGCCAACATCCTGATCGGCCTCCCCCTCAACTTCTTCATGCTGCCGCCGGTCAAGGGCGCAAGGCAGACCGCGGCGACCGCGGAAAAGCCGCACGTACCGCTCGATCGCACCATGATCCTGCTCGCCTTCGTCTTCGCCGCGGTCTGGACCGTCACCGGCGCGATGGCCGCGCATTTTCCGCGTATTCTGGAGACGACGGGCGCGACGCCGGTCGAAGCGATCGCGGCCGGCGCGCTGATCGGGCCCGCGCAAGTCGGCGCCCGCCTGCTCGAAGCCGGCTTCCTGAGCCGCTTTCATCCGCTGTGGTCAACGCGGCTCGCCTGCCTGACGCATCCGATCGGCGCGGTGGTCGTGGCGATCTTCGGCGGCGCGGCGGCGAGCGCGTTCGCGCTGTTCCACGGCTCGGGCAACGGCATTCTCACCATCGCACGCGGCACGCTGCCGCTGTCGATCTTCGGCCCAAAGGATTTCGGCTACCGGCTCGGAATCATCGGCGCGCCGGCGCGGATGGCGCAGGCGATGGCGCCGCTGGCTTTCGGGCTGCTCATCGACGTCATGGGAGCCAAGGTGCTGATGGTCTCATCCGCGCTCAGCCTCTCGGCGCTGACCGCTCTGTTCATGATCCGCGCCGAGCCGCGGCCGGATTGACCGCACTGCTGCTTTCGCGCACAAGCGCACCATGACCGAAGACAACCGTCCGCCTCGCACGTTCAAAGGCCTGCTGCGCTGGGCGACGACGCCACCGCAGGCCTGGGGCGTCTATTTCCTCGCCATCATCCTGGTCTGGCTCGTCTCCTTCTACGCCGGCACGCTGAAACCAAAGAAGACGCCGGACGCGAGCTCGCCGGCGGTCACCGCGCCGAAAGGCTAATCGCGCGTCAGTCGTAAAACTCCGGCGACATCTTCTGGGTGTCGCGCTGCGCCTTGTCGTGGTTAATCCAGAGCTGCGCCTTCTCCTTGTCGAGCGTGTCGGCGATCTTCTGCATCGAGGCGAGCGTCTGGTCCTTGCTGACGTTCATGCCCGGCACCACGCGGTTATCCCAGTTGCTCTTGAAATGGACGGCATCACCTGACAGGACCACAGCGCCGGTCTTTGGCAATTTCACCAGCAACGATTGGTGTCCAGGCGTGTGTCCGGGCGTCGACAGGATGGTCAGGCTGCCATCGCCGAACACGTCCTGGTCGCCCGACAACAGCTCGACGGGATGCGAGGGCTTGAAGCGCGGCTCGTTGTTGGCCCCGGGCCAGTCATATTCGACCTTCTGCACGTAGAGTATGGCCTGCGGAAACATCTCGACATTCCCGGTATGGTCCGGATGGGTGTGCGAGACGCCCATCCACTTGATGTCGCCGGGCTTGACGCCGAGCTGGTCGAGCTGGACCGCGAGCGTCTTCGGCCTGCGCCAGACCGTCGCCTTGGGATCCGAGGGAACAAGGCCATTGGGCATCGACGCAACCGCGTCCGGAACCCCAGTGTCCCATAGGAACCAGCCTTTGCTGTGCCTGATCAGATAGCAGGTGTCGACGAACGCCATGGGCTTGCCCTCGTTCATGCCCGGTGTCCAGCGCGACACGTCACTCGTGATACCTTCCCCGCAATTGAGGATGTAGAGCTTTTCGACGCCCGGCTTTTCCTGTGCCGCGACCGTATGGCTGGACAGCGCGAGCGCGGTGACGGTGAGAGCGAATGCGATCTTCGCGATCCTGGGCATCATCCTTGGTCTCTCCTTGCAGCGGTTGGGCATGCTGCGACCGGGGATCAACCCCGGCCTCTCTCCAGAATTCCGGTTCCGCCGATCACATCAATGCGGGCAGGTTTCGACCTCGACGGTGACGTGGCTGAGCCTCTTCAACCCGGCAAGGCGCTTCTTGTAGACGGCCGGTTGCTTCGGCTTGTCCGACACCACCGAGACCAGCACGGCGCAATGACCGGGGCCGACCTGCCAGAGATGCAGATCGGTGACACGGTCGTCGCCAACCTCCATGCGGGCGCGGATCACCCGCTCCAGCTTCTCGTCGGCGCGCACGTCGAGCAGCACCGCACCCGAGCTCTTGACGAGCCCGAACGCCCAGCTCGCGATCACCGCGCTGCCGATCAGGCCGACGGCCGGATCGGCCCAGACCCATCCCGAATACATCGCAACCGCAAGCGCGCCGATCGCCAGCACAGAGGTTGCCGCATCCGCCATGACATGCACGTAAGCCGCGCGAAGATTGTTGTCGTGATGATGGTGATGATCATGGTCGTGATCATGATGCGCATGACCGTGGCCGTGATCATGTCCGTGGTGATGGTGATCATGGCTGCCGCGCAACAGCCACGCGCTAGCGAGATTGACGCACAGCCCAAGGGCTGCGACCGCTATCGCTTCGCCGTAGACGATCGGCACCGGCGTGAACAGCCGCAGCACGCTCTCGTAAGCGATCTCGACCGCGATCAAGCCGAGAATGATCGCGCTGGAGAAGGCGGCGAGATCGCCGAACTTGCCGGTGCCGAAGGTGAAATGCGCGTTGCCCAGGTGCCGCCGTGCGAAGCGGTAGGCGAACGCGGCAATGCCGAGCGCCGCCGCATGGGTGCCCATGTGCCAGCCGTCGGCGAGCAGCGCCATCGAGCCGAACAGCGAGCCGCCGACGATCTCGGCGACCATCATGACCAGCGTCAGGACGACGACCAGCCAGGTGCGCCGCTCGTTCTCGTCATGCTTCTCGCCCAGGAAGGCGTGCTCATGGGTCCATTGATCGATGGAATGGGAATGCATCGAAAATTCTCCGAGAAGGTCCGGCGTGTCGACCGCAATATAGACCTGCAGGTGTTCCGGGGCAAAATCGGCGAAACGAGCCGATTGACAGGCCGGTGGTGTTTCGGTGTAATGAAGCCCATGGGGATTTGAGCGATCTCCCCACGAGGCGACATGCCCAAGTATCGCGTCCCGTTTGATTTTACGAGGGCGCATCATGTCTTCCTACACGACGATATCATCTGACAAACTGGCACGGCTGATTGGCACGGCGAACGCCCCTGCCCTGATCGACGTGCGCACGGACGAGGATTTTGCCGCCGACCGGCGGTTGATCCCGGGCTCCATCAAGCTCAGCCACGAGAAAGTCTCGGACTGGGGCGCCGACTTCGCCGGCCGCTCCGCGATCGTCTCGTGCTTCCGCGGCGAAAAGCTTGCGCAGGGCACCGCGGCCTGGCTCAGGCAACTCGGCGTCCGGGCCGAGACGCTAGAAGGCGGCTTCGAGGGCTGGAAAGCCGCAAAGCTGCCGCTCGTCGACACCCGCAAGCTGCCGCCGCGCGACGCCAAGGGACGCACCGTCTGGGTGACGCGGGCGCGGCCAAAAGTCGACCGCATCGCCTGCCCCTGGCTGATCCGGCGTTTCGTCGATCCCAATGCGGTATTCCTGTTCGTGGCACCTTCCGAAGTGGTCGCCGTCGGCGAACGCTTCAACGCCGCGCCCTTTGATATCGAGAACGTGTTCTGGAGCCACCGTGGCGAACTCTGCACGTTCGACGTGATGATCGAGGAGTTCGGGATCGCCGCGCCGCCGCTGCTCCGGCTCGCCACGCTGGTGCGCGGCGCCGACACCGCGCGGCCCGATCTCGCGCCGGAGGCTCCCGGCCTGCTCGCCGCTTCGCTCGGGCTGTCACGGATGTATGACGACGATCTCGAACAGCTCGAGGCGGGCATGCTGCTCTACGACGCCTTCTACCGCTGGTGCCGTGACGCCACCGGCGAGACCCACAACTGGCCGACCAACAAGGCGAAGCCGTAATGGATACTCGCGCGGTCCAGGCAGAAGCTGATGCCGGTCACGGCATCAGCTTCGCTGAAGCGTTTCGCGTCTGGCTCCGGGTCGCCTGTCTGAGTTTCGGCGGGCCCGCGGGCCAGATCGCGGTGATGCACCGCATCCTGGTCGAGGAGAAGAACTGGATCTCCGAAGGCCGCTTCCTGCATGCGCTGAACTACTGCATGCTGCTGCCGGGTCCGGAAGCACAGCAGCTCGCCACCTATATCGGCTGGCTGATGCATCGCACCGCCGGCGGGCTGATGGCCGGTGGGCTATTCATCCTGCCCGGCATCATCGCCATCATGGGCCTGAGCTACGTCTACGCCGCCTTCGGCAATGTCAGCTTCGTCGAGGCGTTGTTTTTCGGGCTCAAGGCCGCGGTCCTCGCCATCGTGATCGAGGCCGTGGTGCGGGTCGGCAAGCGCGCGCTGAAGAACCGCATCATGATTGCGCTGGCCGCGATCGCCTTCGTCGCGATCTTCTTCTTCGCTGTTCCCTTCCCGATCATCATCATCGCCGCCGGCGTGATCGGCTATATCGGCGCAAGAAGCGGCCGCCCGGAATTCGCGCCGGCCGGTCACGGCCATGGCGGCGGCGCCGCCTTGATCGACAGCATGCTCGGCGAAGCCGTGCCCGATCACGTCCGCCCCGACACCGCCCGCACCATCCGCGTCGGCGCGCTCTGGCTGGCGCTCTGGCTCATTCCGGTGATCGCGCTGCTTCTGGCCCTCGGACAGGCCAACGTGTTCAGCCAGATCGCGCTGTTCTTCTCGAAAATGGCGCTGGTCACGTTCGGCGGCGCCTACGCGGTGCTGGCCTACGTCGCCCAGCAGGCGGTCGAGCATTATCACTGGCTCAAGCCGCACGAGATGCTCGACGGCCTCGGCATGGCCGAGACCACGCCCGGTCCGCTGATCATGGTGCTACAGTTCGTGGGATTCATGGCGGCCTACCGCGACGCCAGCGGCTTGTCGCCGATGCTGGCCGCCACGCTCGGCGGGCTGCTCGCGACCTGGGTCACGTTCACGCCCTGCTTTCTCTGGATTTTCGCCGGCGCCCCCTACATCGAGCGGCTGCGCGGCAACACCGGCCTTGCCGGCGCGCTCAGCGCAATCACGGCTGCGGTCGTCGGGGTGATCCTCAACCTCTCGATCTGGTTCGCGCTGCACACGCTGTTCCGCGAGACCGTGCCGGTCCAGGCCTTCCCGTTCGCCTTCGACCGGCCGGTGCTGACCAGCGTCGATATTCCAGCGCTCGTGCTCTCGATCGCAGCCGCGACCGCGATCTTCCGTTTCAAGCTCGGCATGCTGACCGTGCTCGCCGGCAGCTGTGCGGCAGGCGTGGCGCTGCGACTGGCGGGGCTGATTTAGCAAGGCTTCGGGCGATCGGAACAAAGCCAACCGAAGGCCCTTGTCGCTCATTGGACTTGTTCCAAGATAAATTCCAAGACAAATCGACTCGCGCTTGGAACGGCGAGAGAATTGGAACAGTGCGTGTTCATCAAGGTTAGCTCCCATTGCCACGAGGAGGTTCCTTCCGGTGAAGACATGACTGATCTGTCCATCGATGCGCGGTTGCTTGCTCCTGACAATGATCGGCACGGCGCCAATCTCACCATCGTTGCTGTCGCCGCAGCAATTCTTCTCGCCGGCGCAGTAGCTTTGTCAGGCACGATCTCCTGGCGTCAAGGATGGTTGTTTCTTCTCGGAGGCGCACTCGGCCTGACGCTGTACCATGCGCTGTTCGGGTTCACCTCGGCTTGGCGTGTCTTTATCGTGACCCGAAGAGGCGCGGGACTCCGCGCGCAAATGGTCATGCTTGCGCTGGCGACAGCTCTATTCTTCCCCGCCTTGGCGCAAGGCTCGCTGTTCGGCGAGGCCGTGCACGGCGAACTTGGCGCGGTCGGCATCGGCATGGTGACCGGGGCATTTCTGTTCGGCCTCGGAATGCAGCTCGGCGGCGGCTGCGCCTCGGGAACGCTGTATACCGCCGGCGGCGGCAACACCCGGATGCTGGTGACGCTCGCAGCCTTCATTGCCGGATCTACTCTGGGGGCGTTGCATCTGCCGTGGTGGAGTGCGCTCCCGAACGTCGGGACAGTGTCGTTGATCGAGGGCTTGGGATGGCTGCCGGCGCTTGTGCTGTGCTGGGCCGTGATGGCCGCCATCTATGTCCTGACCAGAATGGCCGAGATCCGGCAGCACGGCGACCTTGAGCCGGGAGCGCGGACGAAGCTGCGCGGCGCGCGCCGTTTCATGCAGGGGCCATGGCCGCTGCTGTGGGGCGCGGTTCTGCTTGCGATCGGCAATTTCGCCACGCTCTATCTTGCAGGGCGGCCATGGGGCATCACCTCGGCCTTTGCGCTCTGGGGATCGAAGGTCCTGATGGGCTTCGGCGTCGACGTG
Organism: Bradyrhizobium sp. Kon10; assembly: GCF_055807395.1. Taxonomy (NCBI): domain Bacteria; kingdom Pseudomonadati; phylum Pseudomonadota; class Alphaproteobacteria; order Hyphomicrobiales; family Nitrobacteraceae; genus Bradyrhizobium; species Bradyrhizobium sp. Kon10. The sequence continues at coordinate 74,033 of NZ_JBVVOZ010000014.1, forward strand.
GCGTCATGGTCCTATTGGCAGGGCGCCCGCGCTTTATCGCTCCACCAGAGCATCTTCGCGGATGTCACTTCCGTGATGGATTTCGGCATCATCATCGGGGCGTTGCTGGCGGCAGGCCTGGCCGGCAAGTTCAATCCGACCTGGCGCATCTCCGGCCGCTCGCTGGTCGCCGCTATCCTCGGCGGCCTGCTTCTCGGGTATGGTGCCAGGCTGGCCTATGGCTGCAATATCGGCGCTTATTTCAGCGGGATCGCCTCCGGCAGCCTGCACGGCTGGTGCTGGCTGGTCGCGGCTTTCCTCGGCAATATCCTGGGAACGCAGCTTCGGCCGCTGTTCGGCTTGGCCGTCGAACGCTAGGTCCTCACCGTTACATCCGCGTCGGCGATGGGCGTGTTGGACTATCGCATCATCATCCGCGCGATCGCCTCGCCGATCACCACTGTCGTGAAGTGGGTGTTGGCCCGGCAATCCGACGGCATGATTGACGCGTCGGCGACGCGCAAGCCCGCGATGCCTTTCACGCTGCCGTCGGGATTGACCACGCCGTCGGTGTCCTTGAAGCCGCTCATGCGGCAGCTGCCGGCCGCGTGCTGGATGTCGCCGGTTTCACGGCGCAGCAACGCATCGAGCTCGTGATCAGGCAGCCCTGCTGCTTGCGGCAGCGTCAGCTCGGTGTCGGCCAGCTTTATCCAGTCGGCGATACCGGCCAGCGCCGGCCGGGAGGTGATCACCGCGAGCCGTCGCACGGCATCCATCATGCGCAGCATGTCGCGAGGATCGGCCAGCATGTTCTCCTCGACGATCGGATCGACCTCGGGATCGACCGAGGCCAGCTTCAGCGTGCCGCGCGAATAGGCGTTGAACAGCCCGGCGCCGATCGCTCCGGGCACGCCGATGCCGCGATGATTGAAGGCGATCAGGATCATGTCGCGCTTGCCGCCACCGGCGAGGCCCGAGGAATAGGTCACGCAACAATTGGTGTGGCGGGTGTCCGGATCGGTGGGCCTGAGGTCCTCGCGGAGCTGAATGGTCGCGCGAAACAGCGGGTGGTCGAAGAAGTGCCGGCCGACCGGCAAGTCCTGCTGGACCGCAATCCCGATCGCCTTCAACTCGCCGGCCGGTCCGACGCCCGAGCGCAACAGGATCGCCGGGCTGTGGATCGCGCCGGCGCAGAGCACGATCTGGCGCGTGCTGATCTCGCTCGTGCCCTGCCCCTCAATGTGCACGCGGAGACCGGTCGCCCGACCTTCCCTGATCAGCACGCGATCGACCAGCGCATGGCCGCGAATCTCCAGATTGGCGCGACCGCGCGCGGGCTCCAGATAACCCTCGTTGGTCGTGATGCGGCGGCTGTCGCGGCTGTTGATGGGATAGCAGGCGACGCCCTCTCCGTCGGGACCGTTGAGGTCGGCGCACCAGGGATAGCCGCTCGCCAGCGCCGCATCGCGCAAGCCGCGATCGATCGGGCCCCATTTTTCCGGCGGCGCGCGATAGACCGGCAACGGTCCGCCGCGTCCATGTCCCGGGGCGTCGCCGAATTCGAGATCGTCCTCGATCACCGAGAACAGCGGCATCACATCCCTGGCCGACCATCCGATGCAGCCATTGGCTGCCCATTCGTCGAATGCATTGGCGACGCCGCGGATGGCGATCTGACCGTTCATCATCGATGAGCCGCCGAGACCCTTGCCGCGCCAGTAGAAGCGCGGCTCCTGCCCGGCCACGCGGCGCGTCAGCAGATTCGGCCACTGCCATTTCTCCTGAAACTCGCGCTTGTGGATGATCGGAATGGGATTGGGCGTCATCACTTCCCAGGGCGCCTCGTCGGCGCGCCAATCGAGCCCTGCTTCGAGCAGCAGCACGCGGCGTGCGGGTTCTTCGGAGAGCCGCGCCGCAACCGCAGCACCGGCAGAGCCGCCGCCGACCACAATGACATCGTACATGGGCTAGTTCTCAACGTTGCAGAGAACCGGGATAGCGGACGGCATCGGATTGGGCAAACCGGCCATCAAAGCAAGACCGTGCCTCCTCCCCGTCATTGCGAGCGAAGCGACGCTCTCACCCTACCCGATCACCCTGCCGAACTTGTTCGATTTCGGGAAACCCTTCGGCGGCAGGCGGCCTGCGTCGCCGCGGCTACCCTGCCACTCGGCGAGCTCCTTCATGGTGGCCGAGAATTCGCGACCGGCGGAGTCCTTCCAGGTCAGGCCCGCCTTGGCGTCGAACACGGCGATGTCGGAGAGACCTCCATCCTTGTACTTCTGCAGCCGCGTACCGCGGCCGCGCGCCATTTCCGAGACTTGGTCGAGCGGGAAGATCAACATCTTGCGGTTCTCGCCGATCACCGCGACGGTGTCACCGAGCACCTCCGTGATTGCGCACGCCTCGTTCGGCATGTCGACGTTGAGGACCTGCTTGCCCTTCTTGGTGGTGCCGACGCAATCGTCCTCGTTGACGACAAAGCCCTGGCCCTCGTGGCTCGCGACCAGGAATTTGCGCCCGCCCTTGTTGACGAACAGCACGACGGGAGCGGCCTCAGGCTCGAGGTCGATGAACTGGCGGATCGGCTCGCCGTGACCGCGGCCGCCGGGCAGTTTGGCGACGTCGAGCGAGTAAAACTTGCCGTTGGTGGCGAACAGCAGCAGCTTCGAGGTGGTCTCGGCGAAGAAGGCAAGGCCAAGCTTGTCGTCCTGCTTGAAGGCCAGCCCCGAGAGATCCTCGACATGGCCCTTCAAGGTGCGGATCCAGCCCTTGTCGGAGACGACGACAGTAACCGGCTCGCGCTCGACGAAGGCCTCCTCGATCGCGGCAAGATCGTGCTCGGGCGCGTCCGCAAAGGTGCTGCGGCGCTTGCCGAGCGGCGTCTTCGGTCCGAACATGTCGCGGACCTTGCCAACCTGTTCCGCAACCTTCCTCCACTGCTCGGGTTCGGAGGCGAGCAGCGCGTTGATGCCCTTGAGTTCGCTGCGGAGGTTCTTCTCCTCGGTGCGGATCTCCATCTCCTCGAGCTTGCGCAAGGAGCGCAGCCGCATGTTGAGGATGGCTTCGGTCTGCACCTCGGTCAGCTTGAACGCCTTCATCAACGCCGGCTTGGGCTCATCCTCGGTACGGATGATCCTGATCACCTCGTCGATGTTGAGATAGGCGATCAGCAGGCCGCCGAGAACCTCCAGCCGGTTCTCGATCTGCGCCTTGCGATAATTGGTGCGGCGGATCAGCACGTCACGCAAATGGTCGAGCCATTCGCGCAGGGCCTCGGCGAGGCCGACCACCTTGGGGACCCGGCCTTTCAGCAGCACGTTGAGATTCAGCGGGATCTTGCTTTCCAGCTCGGTCAGCCGGAACAGCGACTCCATCATCAAAGCAGGATCGACGTTCTTCGACTTCGGCTCGATCACGAGACGGACGTCTTCGGCGGACTCGTCTCGGAAATCGCCGACCAGCGGCAACTTCTTCTGATCCAGAAGCTCGGCGATCTTTTCAACCAGGCGCGACTTCTGCACCAGGAACGGAATCTCGGTGATCACGACCACCCAGGTGTTGCGGGCACCCTCCTCCTGCTCCCACCTGGCGCGAACGCGGAACGAGCCGCGGCCAGTCGTGTAGGCCTCGGCAATCGCCTGCTTGGAATCGACGATGATGCCGCCGGTCGGGAAATCCGGACCCTTGACCCATTTCAGCAACGCCTTGGATTTCGCGTCGGGCTTCTCGATCAGATGCAGGGCGGCATCGCAGAGCTCGGCGGCGTTGTGCGGCGGGATCGAGGTCGCCATGCCGACGGCGATGCCCTGCGCACCGTTGGCGAGCAGGTTGGGAAATCCGCCGGGCAGCACGACCGGCTCTTTCGACTGGCCGTCGTAGTTGGGGCGGAATTCGACGCCGTCCTCGTCGATGCCGTCGAGCAGAAGCCGCGCGACGTCGGTCATGCGGGCTTCGGTGTAGCGGTAGGCGGCGGGGTTATCGCCGTCGATATTGCCAAAATTGCCCTGGCCGTCGACCAGCGGATAGCGCGAGGAGAAATCCTGCGCCAAGCGTACCATGGCATCGTAGATCGCCTGGTCGCCGTGCGGATGGAACGAGCCCATCACGTCGCCGACGATTTTTGCGGATTTCTTGAATCCCGAGCCCGGATCGAGCCTGAGCAGGCGCATGCCATAGAGAATACGCCGGTGAACCGGCTTCAGGCCGTCGCGCGCATCCGGCAGCGCGCGGTGCATGATGGTGGAGAGCGCATAAGCGAGATAGCGCTCTTCCAGCGCGTCGCGCAGCGGCACATCGTGAATTTCGGCCGGTTCTTCCGGCGGAATCAATCGTTTTCCCATGCCGCCCGGTTAAACCGTGGGAGCGAATCGGGCAAGGATCGATTGGTTCCGGGGCGGTCGCTATTGCCCGGCCCAGCCAGCGGTGAAGGTCGGGGTGGTTTGCGGATTTTTGGCCTGTGTCCCGGCGGGCGCATGGGTCAGGCAGTGCCGGGCCGTCTCGATCTCAGCCTCGGTCGCGCCCTTGGACCGCGCCCATGCCTCTGCGGCAGCAGCCGAATATTTGGCCACATAGTATCTGACGACAGTGCAGGAGGCGCGGCGAAACAGTCCCGGTTGCTCGCCTGCGAGGGCGTCCGGCGCCAGCGCCATCAGCGCTGCCGCGATCACAAATCCCTTGATCAGCATCAGATTATCCCCGGGGTGGAACCCGAAAGGCCAATCCGGGAAACCCGGTTTTGTTCCTCCTAAGTTGCCTTTTCTTTGCACAATGCAGATCCGCGACCAGCTCATGGCGCTGGAACCGCCGCTCGCGCCTGTTGCCGTGTCAGCGCGTTGATAAAGCCGGCCCGCGCGTCGGAATGGCCCTGCCCGCGCGGTTCCAGCACATGGCGCAGCAGGAACAGGCCGGTCAGTCGAAACCCATCCTGGAGATCCTGATCGGTGAGGTCGGCGTGCATCTCGCGCTGGCGAAGGAACGGGGGCAGCCGCAACAGCCGGTCGCGCCATGGCTCACCTGCGGTGCGCGACACCGCGCCGCCGGATTTTGGCGAGACGTAGATCAGGTCCGTCGTCTCCCCGGTCACCGCGCAGTTTTCCAGCGCCAGCCCGAAGCCGAGCTCGGAGAGCATCGCCAGCTCGAAATGAATCACGTGCACGGCGGCGCTGCCGACATCGTCGAAATCGTCGAGCGAATGCTCGAGCATCGCGAAGATCTCCCCGTGCGGGTCGCGTTCCGGAAGGAGCCGCGCGATCGAGCCGAGATGGGTGACACCATAGACGCCGTGGGACGATGCCAGCAGCGTCGCTGCGCGCAGCTTCAGGCCCTCAATCGCATAGGTGCCGAGATGCTCGTCGAGGCGGGCCCGCCACACCGCCCGGACGGTGTTCCCCGGCTGCAAAAGCGGACGCATCCGCGAGCCGGCGCCGCCGCGCACGAGGCCGAGATGGCGGCCGTGCTCGCGTGTCAGCAGTTCGACGATGGCGCTACTTTCGCCATGCCGCCGCACCCCCAGCACGATGCCTTCGTCGGTCCATTCCATGGGCGCAAGTGTAGCGCATTTCGAGGGATTGTGGGCAAAGCGACTTGTCCGCCGTAGATCGAAGAGCGAAGGCGGAAGCGTACCCACCCATTTGACTTCACGCGTTGAACCAGCCCTGCGCGTCGCCGCTAAAGGAGAAATACAGCCCGCACACCGTCAGCACGCAGGAGGCGATTTCGATGACGCTGTCGAGCTCGAGCCCTCTCTCGCCGATGATCTGGCCGAGCGAGATCACCGACAGCACCAGCGCCGCCGCCAGCACCCAGCGCGGCCAGTTCTTGCGCCCATGCGCGGCGAGCCAGACGAAATAGACAAGCAGCGAAATCATCGCGCCGGCGAGCAGCGTCGAGGTCATGATCATTTGCTCGGTCATGTCGGCGGTGGGCGTGCGGTCCTGCACCGCGACCGACAGGGCATCCAGCATCAGCGATGCATAGAGCAACGCTTCGAAGCGCTGGACATTGCGGGGCAGACTCATCAAATACCGATCTTTTCTTGGTTATTCTTTGGGAAATTCCAGGCCCATCTCGCGATAGCGATCGGGATCGTCACCCCAGTTCTCGCGCACCTTGACGAACAGGAACAGATGCACCGGCACGCCGAGGATCTCGGCGAGCTCGATGCGCGAGTCCGCGCCGATCGACTTGATGGTGGCGCCGCCCTTGCCGAGCACGATCTTACGCTGGCTTTCGCGCTCGACGAAGATCGTTTGCTCGATGCGCACGGACTTGTCCTTGCGCTCCTCCCACTTGTCGGTTTCGACCGTGGACTGATACGGCAATTCCTGGTGCAGCTTGCGATAGATCTTTTCGCGGGTGATCTCGGCCGCGAGATGCCGCATCGGCGCGTCCGACATCTGGTCTTCGGGATAGAGGAACGGGCCCGGCGGCACCATCTCGGCGAGCGTGCTGCGAATGTCATCGACGCCGTCGCCCGAAATCGCCGCGATCATGAAGGTCTTTGTGAAGGCCATGCGCTCGTTGGCGGCCTGCGCCAGCGCCAGCAGCTTCTCGCGCTGGACCAAATCGACCTTGTTGATGACCAGGATCTTGTCGTGCTTGACGCTCGCAGCCTTGGCGAGGATCGCCTCGGCCTCCTCGTCGATGCCGGATTTGGCGTCGAGCAGCACGCAAACGAGATCGGCGTCGTGCGCCCCGCTCCAGGCGGTGGAGACCATGGCGCGGTCGAGCCGCCGCTTGGGCAGGAAGATGCCGGGCGTGTCGACCAGGATGATCTGCGCGTTGTTCTCGATGACGATGCCGCGGATCAGCGCGCGCGTGGTCTGCACCTTGCGCGAGACAATCGTGACCTTCGCCCCGACCAGCGCGTTGACCAGCGTGGATTTGCCGACATTGGGCGCGCCGATCAGTGCCACGAAGCCGCAGCGCGTCGCGGCGGGCGTCTCGCCGCTTGCTTCAACCGTCATTGCTGCCGCCAACACCTTCGCGTTCGATCATGACCGAGGCCGCCACCTTCTCCGCCGCGCGCTTGCTGCCGCCGGTGCCTTCGGCCGGCGCCAGTCCCGGCAGGTCCACCGCGACGCGGAACTCCGGGTCGTGATGCGGACCGGTGCGTTCGACCTCGCGATAGACCGGCGTCGGCAGTCCCTTTCCCTGCGCCCATTCCTGGAGCACGGTCTTGGGATCGCGCAGCGGCCGCCGCGGCTTGTGCATGCGCTCGGTCCAGTTGCGCTTGACGAACTCGTCCGCGGCCGCATGGCCGCCGTCGAGGAAGATGGCGCCGATCACGGCCTCGCAGATGTCACCGAGGATGGACTTGCGCAGCCGGGCGTCGGCGCTGGGGCCGACCGAGCCGAGCTTGATGTCGTCGAGCAGACCGAGTGACTTGGCGACGTCGGCGCAGCTCTCCTTGCGCACGAGTTCGGCAAGCCGCTTCGACAGCTCGCCCTCATCGGCGTTGGGGAAGGCATGATAGAGCATGTCGGAAACCACGAGCCCGAGCACGTGATCGCCGAGAAATTCCAGCCGCTGATAGCTGTCGCCACGCTTGCGTCCGGACTTCAGCGCCGAGACGTGCGTGATCGCCTGGATCAACTGGTTCGGATCGGTGAAGCTGTAACCAATGCGCGCCTCGAGCGCCGCATTCGCATCCGTCCCCTTCGCCTTGCCGCCCCGCGTCCGCTTCTTCTTGGCGGCCACTTTTGGCACAGCTGCGCCCTCAGGGCCTGCTGGCGCCTCGATTGGTTCGGTCGTGATGTCCTTGGCTTCGTCTTTCATCGCACGATTTTGAAGAAACGATTCCAGCGCACGGCCCATGGCCAGCGCCAGAACATCCAGGCATGCTCGCCTTCGCCGATCGAGAAGAAGATCATCTGGGCGCGGCCGATCAGGTTCTCCTGCGGCACGTAGCCGACCTGACCGAGGAAGCGGCTGTCGGTCGAGTTATCGCGGTTGTCGCCCATCATGAAAAAGTGGCCCGGCGGCACGGTGTAGACGTTGGTGTTGTCCATGTAGCCGTTGTCGGCGCAATCCAGCGTCTCGTAGGACACGCCGTTGGGCAGCGTCTCCTTCCAGCGCTTCACACGCGAGATGCCGCCGCCTTCGGAGCCGCACGGATCCTCGCCGACGAATTCGCTCATGCGCTGCCGCTCGACCGGCGTGTCGTTGATGTAGAGCAGGCCGTCCTTCATCTGGATGTGGTCGCCGGGAAGGCCGATCACGCGCTTGATGTAGTCGGTGGAATCGTCCTTGGGCAGTCGAAACACGACGATGTCGCCGCGGTTCGGGTCCGAACCCCAGATCCGGCCCGAGAACAGCGGTGGCGAGAACGGGATCGAGTAGTGGCTGTAGCCGTAGGAATATTTCGAGACGAAGAGATAGTCGCCGACCAGCAATGTCGCCTTCATCGAGCCGGACGGAATGTTGAAGGGCTGGAACAGGAAGGTGCGGATCACCAGGGCGATCAGCAGAGCATGGATGACGACCCGGATCGTTTCGCCGACGCCGCTTTCAGTTTTCGTTCCCGAAGTCACGCTCATTGCTTTCTCAATTCCGACCGGCGGTCACAGAGCGCCCTCCCCGGCCGCGAACGGCCCATCGCTGCGCGGCGCCACGGAGATTGTCCTGATTCTGATAGTGAGGGCCAATTCCGGCGTAAAGCCGAATTCGCCCAGGCTGATTTGCGTTCGCGGACTTTTAGACGGTTGTCGCTGGCCACGCAATCGAGGATCGCATGAAAAACGCATAACTTCTTGAATCTCAACAAGAATTATAAAATTACCATCGCGCCGTCAGGGCTTCGCCGACGGGACGGCGGAAATGATGACGAAGGCCTGCGCCAGTGGCCAGTCGTCGGTGATCGAAAGATGGATCTGCGCCTCGAAACCTTCCGGCGTCAGGGCCTGGAGCCGGGCCAGGGCCCCCCCGGTCAGCCGCATGGTCGGCCGGCCTCCCGGCAGGTTGACCACCCCCATGTCGCGCCACCAAACGCCGCGACGAATGCCGGTCCCGAGCGCCTTGGAGCAGGCCTCCTTGGCGGCGAAGCGCTTGGCATAGGTCGCCACCACCATCTTCTCGTTCTTGGCCCGCCGCTCCGCCTTGGCCCGCTCGGCCGCAGTGAAGATGCGATCGAGAAAGCGCTCGCCATGGCGCTCGATCACCTTGGCGACGCGGGTGATGTCGATCAGGTCGGAACCGATGCCGATGATCATGCCCGGCTCCGGCCGCGGTCCATCGCCAGGCGCATGCTGCGCACCGTCTCGGCAAGTCCGACGAATAAGGCTTCGCCAATCATGTAGTAGCCGATGTTGAGCTCCATGATGTCCGGCAGCGCCGCGATCGTCTCCGCCGTCGCATAGTCGAGCCCATGCCCGGCATGGACCTCCAGCCCCGCCGCCTTCGCGAGCTTGGCGCCCGCCACGATCCGCTGCCATTCGGCGTCAGCCTTGTCAGCATGACCGTCAACCACGGCGTCGCACCAGGCTCCGGTGTGGATCTCGATCACGGGCGCGCGCAGCCGCGCCGCCATCTCGATCTGTGCGGGGTCGGCTGCAATGAACAGCGAGACCCGGATACCGGCATCGTTCAGCCGCGCAATGAAAGGCGCCAGCGCATTGTGCTGACCGACCACGTCGAGCCCGCCTTCGGTCGTCACCTCCTGGCGGCGCTCCGGCACCAGACAGACCGCATGCGGCTTGGTGGCGAGCGCGATGCGCAGCATGTCGTCGGTCGCCGCCATCTCGAAATTGAGCGGCTTGGAGATCTCGGCCCTCAGCCGCGCCATGTCGTCGTCGCGGATATGCCGGCGATCCTCGCGCAGATGCGCTGTGATGCCGTCGGCGCCGGCCTCGATCGCCAGCAGCGCCGCGCGCACCGGATCGGGTTTGCGGCCACCGCGCGCGTTACGCAGGGTCGCGACATGATCGACATTGACGCCGAGGCGAAGCGGAAGAGCGGGCATTGCAAGGCTCACAAATTCGGTGGGACAGGCGAATACGAAAGACGCCTATCCATTAACACGTTCGACGCGGGCGACGACCGCCTTGGCGCGCAACTGGGCCAGGATCGCGCTCAAATGTTTCAGATCGTAGACTTCGAGATCGATCGTGGTCTCTGTGAAGTCCGGCGAGCGGCGCTGCATGCTGATGTTGTCGATGTTGCCGTCATGCTCGGCGATCACGGTCGCGATCTGGGCCAGCGCCCCGGGCTCGTTGACGTTCTCGACCTTGATGCGGGCCGGGAAGCGCTGCGGCACGGAGTCCTCGATGTCCCAGCGGACGTCGAGCCAGCGCTCCGGCTCCTCCTCGAAGTCCTTCAGGGCCGGCGACTGGATCGGATAGATCGTGATCCCCTCGCCCGGCGTCACGATGCCGACGATGCGGTCGCCGGGCACGGCGCCACCGTTCGGCGCGAACTTTACCGGCAGGTCCGAATTGATGCCGCGGATCGGGATCGCGACCGTGCTGCGGGGCGGCCCGGAGGTCACCTTCTCCTTGAGCTTGGCGAGCCCCTTCTTGATGCCATAGCGCGCGACGCGCTCCTCCTTGTAGTCGGGATACATCGCGCGCGCGACGTGGGAGGCCTTGATCTCGCCGCGGCCGACCGCGGCCATGACGTCGTCGATCGAGGCGCGCGCAAGCCGCGGCAGCGCGCCCTTCAGCTTGTCGTCGGCATATTCGATCTTGGCGCGCTCGAACAGGCGCTCCACGATGCGTCGGCCGAGGCCGGCATATTGATCGCGCACGGCCGTGCGTGTGGCGCGGCGGATCGCGGCGCGCGCCTTGCCGGTGACCGCGAGCGTTTCCCAGGCCGACGGCGGCGCCGATTGCGCTTCCGAGGTCAGCACCTCGACTTCATCGCCGTTCTGGAGTTCCGAGGACAACGGCGCGAACTTGCCATTGATCTTGCAGCCCACCGCGCTGTTGCCGACGTCCGTATGCACGGCATAGGCGAAGTCGATCACGTTGGCGTGGCGCGGCAGCGCGATCAGCTTGCCCTTCGGGGTGAAGCAGAACACCTGGTCGTGGAACAATTCGAGCTTGGTGTGCTCGAGGAATTCCTCGGGATTGGTGCTCTCCGTGAGAATGCCGACGGTGTGGCGCAGCCAGGCAAACGCATTGGATTCGCGCTTGAGGAATTCGGTCGGCGAGCCCACGCCTTCCTTGTAGAACACATGCGCCGCGATGCCGCGCTCGGCGATCTGGTCCATCGCCTCGGTGCGGATCTGGAGCTCGGCCCGCTGGTTGCCGGGACCGATCACGGTGGTGTGGATCGAACGGTAGTCGTTCTGCTTCGGCGTCGAGATGTAGTCCTTGAAACGGCCCGGCACGACCGGCCAGGTGGTGTGGACGATGCCGAGCGCGCGATAGCAGGACTCGACGTCGTTCACGACGACACGGAACCCGAAGATGTCGGACAGTTGCTCGAAGCCGACCGACTTGCGCTCCATCTTGGTCCAGATCGAAAACGGCTTCTTGCGGCGGCCATAGACCCGCGCCCCCAAGCCCCGGTGGCGCAGATTGTTGGAGAGCTGCGCCTCGATCTCGCCGATCAAATTGCGGTTGCGCTCGGCGAGCGCGTCGAGCCGCTGCATCACCACCGAATAGGCTTCGGGATCGAGGGTGCGGAAGGACAGGTCCTCCAGCTCCTCGCGCATTTCCTGCATGCCCATGCGCCCAGCCAGCGGCGCATAAATGTCGAGCGTCTCCTCGGCAATGCGCCTTCGCGATTCCGTCGGCACGAATTCCAGCGTGCGCATGTTGTGCAGGCGGTCGGCGAGCTTCACCAGGAGAACGCGGACGTCGTCGGCAATGGCCAGCAGCAATTTGCGCAGGTTCTCGGCCTGCTTGGCCTCGCGCGACACCAGCTCCAGCCGCTTCAGCTTGGTCAGACCCTCGACCAGTGCGCCGATTTCCGGTCCGAAGATCTGGTCGATCTCGGCCCGCGTCGCCTCGGTGTCCTCGATGGTGTCGTGAAGCAACGCAGCAACGATGGTCGCGTCGTCGAGCTTCAGGTCGGTCAGGATCGCCGCGACCTCGAGCGGGTGCGAGAAATATGGATCGCCGGAGGCGCGGGTCTGCGAGCCGTGCGCCTTCATGGCGTAGACATAGGCGCGGTTCAGCAGGTCTTCGTTGGTGTTGGGATTGTAGGACCGGACGCGCTCGACGAGGTCATATTGACGCATCATGCGGGCGCGCGGCTTCGCCGGCCGCGCCACCGGCGCAGTCGGGGCCACGGCAACCGATTCGGTTGCGGCCTGCATCTGCGTTAGTCCGCGGCGTCGATACACCATGCCGTCCTGCCTTCAAACGGACCATAAAACAGCCCGTTGTATACATCTTAGCTCCGATCGCGCCCGCGTCCGATCAATTCAGTGACAGGTGCGGCGCCAACCGACAACGCTATGGTAACCACGAAAACGCCAACAAAAGCAAAGGCCCGAACGAGCGTTCGGGCCTTTGATAAGATCACAACAATTCGACGATCGCGATGGGACGATTACTCGTCCTCCTCGGGCTGCTCTTCCGGCGGCGCGAGCCCTTCGAGACCCTTCAGGAGCTCCTCTTCGGTCATGCGTTCCACGGCAACTTCGGTATCATCCGCATCGACGCTCGCACCCGCGGAACCGATCAGCGGCACCGTATCCGGCTCAGGCTCGTCGACCTCGACGAACTTCTGGAGCGAGTGCACCAGCTCCTCGCGGAGATCCTCCGGCGAGATGGTCTCGTCGGCAATTTCACGCAAAGATACAACAGGGTTCTTGTCGTTATCGCGGTCAACCGTTAGTTGTGAACCGGACGAGATCATGCGGGCGCGGTGGGCGGCCAGCAGGACCAGGTCAAACCGGTTGTCGACCTTGTCGATACAATCTTCTACGGTGACGCGAGCCATGGACTGTCGCTCCGCTGTGGGTGGGACAAAATATGTGGATGATTGGGGGTAGTTATAGGGACCAAGACCGTTTCGCAAGGCCAATTTGTGATTTGGCCTCGCCAAACGGCTCTGCTAACCCCACATTGGGGCTGGGATGGGTGGTTTCCCGGGCTGCCATTGATGGTGGCGCCGGGTGTGTGAAAGTCCGCCATAACTATACCTTGATTGCCCCGACTTCTCCGGATTTGCGGTTTCGACGGGTTTCGGCAGGACCTTGAGCTGCGCGGCTTGCGCCGCCAACAAAAAACGATTGATCACGAACTCTACGCGAGCAAACTGAATGTCACCTTCCTCCACCGACAAGATCGCGCTCTTTATCGACGGGGCCAATCTTTACGCGACAGCGAAAACTCTCGGCTTCGACATCGATTACAAGCGCCTGCTGAAGGAATTTCAGAGCCGCGGGACATTGCTGCGGGCGTTCTACTACACCGCGATCATCGAGGATCAGGAATACTCCTCGATCCGTCCGCTGATCGACTGGCTGGACTACAACGGCTACACCGTCGTCACCAAGGCGACTAAGGAGTTCATCGACGCCTCCGGCCGCCGCAAGGTCAAGGGCAACATGGACATCGAGCTTGCGGTCGACGCCATGGAGCTCGCCGAGCACATCGACCAGATGATCCTGTTCTCGGGCGACGGCGACTTCCGCTCCTTGGTCGAGGCCGTGCAGCGCCGCGGCGTGCGGGTCACGGTGATCTCCACGATCGCCAGCCAGCCGCCGATGATCGCCGACGAGTTGCGCCGCCAGGCCGACGTCTTCACCGATCTGGTCGAGCTGCAGTCCAAGCTTGGCCGCGATCCGTCCGAGCGCCCCGCCCCGCGCGATCGCGGCGAGCGCGAAGCACGCCACCACGCCCCGCAGTTCCTCCAGCGCGCGACCACCATGGCGCCGAGGGGCGATGACGATTTCGAGGAATGAGACGGCCCGGCTGAGCCGCCGGGCCCTCACACTCGTACCCGATCGCGACTGTCCGCTCTGCCCGCGCCTGGTCGCGTTTCGCGAGGCGAACCGCGCGCGGGAGCCGTTGTGGCACAACGCGCCGGTTGCGCCATTTGGTGACATCAAGGCGCGCCTGCTGATCGTCGGCCTTGCGCCGGGGATGCAGGGCGCCAACCGCACGGGCCGGCCGTTCACCGGCGACTATGCCGGCGACCTGCTCTACGCGACGTTGATCGAATACGGCTTTGCCAAGGGCAGCTACCAAGCGCGGCCTGACGACGGATTGCGGCTGGTCGACTGCCGGATCGCCAACGCCGTGCACTGCGTGCCGCCGCAGAACAAGCCGCTGCCGGCGGAGATCAACACCTGCCGCCAGTTTCTCGTGGCCAATCTCGCGACGATGCCGAATTTGCGCGCCATCGTCGCGCTCGGGCGGATTGCGCACGACAGCGTGCTCAAGCCGCTCAATCTGAAGGCCTCGCAAGCCCCCTTCGGCCATGGCGCGGTGCATCAGGCCGGCGCGTTCAAGCTCTACGACAGCTATCACTGCTCGCGCTACAACACGAACACCCGCGTGCTGACGCCGGACATGTTCCGAAGCGTGTTCGCGAAGGTGAAGGCTGACCTCGATTAGCCTGGATCAGCCTCGCACTTAGGCCTTGGCAGGATTGGCCTTGAGCCAGTCCAGAACATCGCCGGCGTTCCGGTCGGGCGGGAACACCGGGTAGAACACCTGCACGATCTCAGCGTCGTCGATGATCAGCGCGAGACGCTTGATCAGCGTCAGACCTGCGACTTCCATGGTCGGCAGATTGAGGGCGCGTGTCAGCACCAGCTTCTCATCCGAGAGCACCGGGAACGGCAGATGCAGCCGCGACGCCATCTCGGTCTGGTAGGCATTGCTCTGCGTCGAGAGGCCGAACACCTGGGCAGCGCCCGCGACTTTCAGCTCGGCAAACAGATCGCGAAATGCGCAAGTCTGCGGGGTGCAACCGCGCGCGCCCGGGATCATGTCCCAGTCGTCGACCAGCGAGATCTTGCCTGGCTCGCCGGTGCGCGGATAGGCGAACACCACGGTGCGGCCGGAGAGCGCCGACAGCGTGACTGACGTATCATCGGTCGCGAGCAGGCTGATCGCGGGCAGCGTCAGGCCTCTCAGATGCGCGGCGCCGCCGTCATCGGCGGGTGCCGGGATCTTGCTCCAGTCGACCTCGAGCAGGTTTTTCTGATTCATCTCGCTATCCCCTCGCCCGCATCAGCCGGCCCTTCTCCCGGCTCCAGTCCCGCTTCTTCTCGGTCTCGCGCTTGTCGTGCAATTTTTTGCCCTTCGCCACCGCGAGCTGCAGTTTGGCCCGGCCGCGTTCGTTGAAGTAAAGCTTGAGCGGGATCAGCGTCATGCCCTCGCGGTCGACGGCACCCATCAGCTTGTTGATCTGCTTGCGATGCAGGAGCAGTTTTCGCGGCCGTTTGGGCTCGTGATTGAAGCGATTGCCCTGGAGATATTCGGGAATGGTGGCGTTGATCAGCCAGATCTCGCCATCCTTTGAATCGGCGTAGGATTCCGCGATCGTGCTCTTGCCGTTGCGGATCGACTTGACCTCGGTGCCGGTCAGCGCAATGCCGGCCTCGACCGTATCCTCGATGGCATAGTTGAAGCGGGCCTTGCGGTTTTCCGCCATGACCTTGATCGGACGTTCTTTCTTATCGGCCATCTTCGTTCAAAAACCCGGCAGAGAAACCCGATCGAGATGCGCGTCGGACGCTAACAGTTTGGATGAAGAGCGCGCGTCAAGACTTCTTGAGGAGATCACGGATCTCGGTCAGCAACGCCACCTCGGCCGACGGCTTCGGCGGGGCGGCCGGTGCCGCCTCCTCCTTGCGCTTCAAGGTGTTCATGGCGCGGATCACCAGGAACAGCACGAAGGCAACGATGATGAAGTTGATCGTGAGCGTCAGGAAGCTGCCCCAAGCCAGCACTGCGCCTTGCTTTTTGGCGTCAGCTAAATTGGTGGCGGTGACCTTCGCCGACAAGGGGGTGAAGTAGTTCGAGAAGTCGAGACCGCCGGTGGCGGCGCCAATCATCGGCATGATCACGTCGCCGACCAGCGAGTTGACGATGGCGCCGAAGGCCGCGCCGATGATGACGCCGACCGCGAGGTCGACGACGTTGCCCTTCATGGCGAAGTCGCGGAACTCCGTGAGCATCCGCCTGCCCTTCTCGTCGACCGCGCCCATGAAAGCTCCCCGAAAAGCGAACGTGTCAGTTGATCAGGCCAGCGTGCACCATGGCGCTACGCACGGCAATTCGCGTCGGCTCGGAGACCGGGACCATCGGCAGCCGCAGCGTCTCGTCCATCTTGCCGAGCAGCGACAACGCGTACTTGATCGGCGCCGGATTGCTCTCGATGAACAAATTGTTGTGCAGCGGCATCAGCTTGTCGTGCAGCTTCAGCGCAGTGGCATGATCGCCCTTCTGCCAGGCGATGTGAAACTCGGAGCACAGCCGCGGCGCGACGTTCGAGGTCACCGAGATGCAGCCATGGCCGCCATGCGCCATGTAGCCGAGGATGGTCGCGTCCTCGCCGGAGAGCTGGTTGAAATCCTCGCCCATCGCCGCGCGCTGCTGCGACACGCGGACCATGCTGGCGGTGGCGTCCTTGACGCCCGCGATGTTCTTCAGCTCCCACAACCGCTTCATGGTGTCGACCGACATGTCGATCACCGAGCGCGGCGGGATGTTGTAGATGACGATCGGAATCCCGATCGCGTCGTTGATCGCCTTGAAGTGCTGGTACATCCCTTCCTGCGTCGGCTTGTTGTAGTAGGGCGTCACCACCAGCACGGCGTCGGCGCCTGCCTTCTCGGCATGCTGGGCAAGCTCGACCGCTTCCGTCGTCGAGTTGGAGCCGGCGCCGGCGATCACGGGAACGCGCCCCTTGGCCTCGCCGATGCACCATTCGACCACCTTCTTGTGCTCGTCATGGCTGAGCGTCGGGCTCTCGCCAGTGGTGCCGACCGGGACCAGGCCGTTGGTGCCCTCGGAAATCTGCCAATTGACCAGCGAGCGGAATGCCGCCTCGTCCAACGAGCCGTTCTTGAACGGCGTGACCAAGGCAGTGAAGGACCCCCGGAATTTCGTCTTGGCTGCCATGGACTTCCTCCGTACGCGGCGAGATTTTAGAGCAAGCGCCATACATATCGGGTCTGTCCGGCCGGTAAAAGGCCGCATCCGCGTGACGCACCGTTTAAGCCGCGATTTTGCCGCGGTGGTGGTGCAAAGCGGTCCTCGGTAAGGGGCTGTTGGTATTTTGCCCGCATATTCAATCAAATACAGCCAAATCTTGTACAAGCAGGTCTGAGCCAGTTGACTGATTCGGGGCGACGTAACGCCGTGATCTTGTTTCCTCGTGCCGCGTGGCGATCCACCGGTCTGGTCGTTTGCCTGATGGCAGGGCTGTCGGTCGGCTGCGCCGCCTTGGCCAAGTCCAACGACAAATCCAACGAGACGACCGAGCAAGGGGCCAAGGACACCCCCAAGCCTGCCGTCAAGGACAGTGCGAAGGGCCCTGTCAAAGGATCAGCCAAGGGAACTGGCAAGGCAACCGGCAAGGGAACTGGCAAGGAAACCGCTAAGGAAGCAGCCAAGGAAGGCAGCAAGGGCGCGACCAAAGGCGCGGCCACCGCCCCGGCCAAGGATGCCGCCAAGACGGCCCCCAAGGCCGCCGGCAAGGAAAAGGACAAGCCCAAGCCTGCAGCAGCGGCGCCCACTCCGAAATCGCGATCGACCGCCAACGGTCCGGCCGCCAAGGCGGCGCCGGCGGTGACGGCCACCATCCGACCGGCCGCCCCAGCCGTCGCCAAGCCGGTCGCGGCTCCCGTCTTGGCACCGGCGACCCGCCAGCACGCCGCACCGCGCAAGCCGGTCATGCCAGCGGCCGTGGCTGCGACCTCCTCGACATCGCAAGCCGACAAGGCCACGCTGGAAAACGTCATCGAGCTCGTGCGCAGGCGCAGGCCGGGTGATGCCACCGACGCAGCAGCGACGATCTCGGATCCCGTCGCGCGAAAACTGACGGAATGGATCATCCTGCGCAGCGAGGACAATGGCGCCAGCGTTGAGCGTTACCGCGCCTTCCTCTCCGCCAATCCGAGCTGGCCGTCGCAGACCTTCCTGCGCCGGCGGCTGGAGGCGGCGATGTGGGACGACAGGCGCGACGATTCGGTCGCGTGGTCGTGGTTCGAGAACGAATCCCCGGTCTCCGCCAAGGGCCGCTTCACGCTCGCCAAGGCGATGCTGGCGCGCGGCGACCGCGCCAACGCCGAACGGCTCGTGCGCGAGGCCTGGCGCAGCGATCCGATGTCGGAGGAGACCGAGAACAACGCGCTCGACCAGTTCGGCGCGCTGCTCACGCCCGGCGACCAGAAGGCACGGATGGACACGCTGCTCTACGGCAGCGAGCACGAGGCGGCGCTGCGCGCCGCGAAACGTCTCGGCGCCGGCTATGTCGCGCTCGCCAGGGCCCGCATCGCCTCCTACAAGAAGGCGCCGAATACGCGCGCGCTGCTCGAAGAGGTGCCGCGCGAGCTGCACAGCGATCCCGGCTTCATCTTCAGCAAGATCCAGCTGCTGCGCCGCGAGGAGAAATTCGCGGAAGCCGCCCAGCTCATGCTGTCGGCGCCGAAGGATCCGAACCGGCTCTACAATCTCGACGAATGGTGGATCGAGCGGCGCCTGCTGGCGCGCAAGATGATCGACACCGAGGATTTCCGCAGCGCCTATCTGATCGCGCGCGACGCGGCGCTGCCCACGCGCGACATCTACAAGACCGAGCAGGAGTTCACCGCGGGCTGGATCGCGCTGCGCTTTCTCAACGATCCCGCAGCCGCCGCCCAGCATTTCGCACGCATCGGGGTCGGCAGCGTCAATCCGACCACACTGGCGCGTGCCGGCTACTGGCAGGGCCGCGCAGCGGAAGCCGCAGGGCGCCAGCAGGAAGCGCGCAACGCCTATGCCCGCGCCGCCGAACAATCGACCAGCTATTATGGCCAGCTCGCCCGCGCCAAGCTCGGCCTGCCGCAGATCGAACTCAACAGCCCGCCGCGCGGCCGTGGTGCCGAGCGGCTGGAGATCGTGCGCGCCGCGCAATTGCTGTACGAGCTCGATGAGCGGGAGCTGGCGGTGCCGATGCTCGCCGACATGGGCGAGAACGGCGATCCCGAGGCGCTCACCGGGCTTGGCGAGTTGGCCCAGCACTACAGCGACGCCCGCGGCATGCTGCTGGTCGGCAAGGCCGCGCTCAATCGCGGCCTGCCGTTCGACTTCTACGCCTATCCCGTCAACGGCATTCCGAAGTTCACCCCGATCGGTCCCGAGGTCGAGCGCAGCATTGTCTACGCGATCGCGCGGCAGGAAAGCGCGTTCAACCCGGCCGTGGTCTCCCCGGCGCAGGCCTATGGCCTGATGCAGGTGACGCCGGACGCCGCCCGCTATGTCTGCAAACGGCATGGCGCGACCTACGATATATCGCGGCTGAAGAACGATGCGGCCTACAACGCCACGCTCGGCTCGGCCGAGCTCGGCGGACTGCTCGAGGATTATCGCGGCTCCTACATCATGACCTTCGCGGCCTACAATGCCGGCCGCGGCAGCGTGAAGAAGTGGATCGACCGTTACGGCGACCCGCGCGACCCGAAGATCGACGCGGTCGACTGGGTCGAGCTGATCCCGTTCTCCGAGACCCGCAACTACGTGCAGCGGATCATGGAGAACCTGCAGGTCTACCGCGCCCGTTTCGGCGGCGGCACGCGGCTGCAGATCGAGGCCGATCTGCGCCGCGGCGCCGGCAGCGTGGAATAGCCGCGTCCCTCCCCCCGTTTGTCGGCAGCGACCGCTCCGGGGCTGGAGCGCAACGTTTTTCGTCGACGGATGTTGAGACGGGCCGCTGCCTGACTTGAGTCGGGGCACAGCATTGCTGGCGGCAGCACACGAGTCGGAAAAGCGGAACTAAATCAAATGCTTGATTGGGGGCTGGCGGAGACGGAGGGATTCGAACCCTCGATAGGCCTTTACAAGCCTATAACGGTTTAGCAAACCGCCGCCTTCAGCCACTCGGCCACGTCTCCAATATGCGCGGTATGCCCGACCCGGCGGCGAGCCGCAAGCGGCAGAATTGAGGATGTCGCGTTCTTTCACCTGAAAGCCGGCATCGCGAGGGCCGCCCGGGCCCGGCGCAAGGATCTCAGTGTCAGCCGGGCAGCCCCGACCTGCGCCGGCATGGAAAGGTCCAGGTCTCAAGGTCCGCAGCCCAAGGGTTCGACGCAGAATGCGCGTCCTGCGCGCCGCCCGAGTTCCAGCTCGCGTTGAAGGGGCGCCACTGGCCAGCCGTGAATGACGTGGCCTCGCGCGAATTCTCCGGCGCGATTTCCCAGGTACGATTCGCCGCTCAGTGCGCGGACACCCACGCCCGCGCCTCGCGCTGAGCGGCCGAGATCTCGCTATCCGACATCTGCCCGGCCACTTCCTGGCGCAGCGTGACGGCGTCCTTGCGGCCCTTCAGCGCGGCGAGGTTGAACCATTTATGCGCGGCGACGAGATCGACCAGGCCGGAACGGCCGCTCGCCCAATACATCCCGCGCTCGAACAGCACGTCCGACAGCGCGCTCGTGTCGATCGCCGTCGCCGTCTCCAGATCGAAAGTACCCTGAAACATCACGCATCCCCTTTTTTCTTATGCCGCCTCGCCCCCCGAGCGCGGCTCCCGTCCATCTCTGATTTGCCTGATCCAATCTGGATCAAGCGCTGTTCAACTCATCCCCGAGTTCTTTTTCGTTCGTGCCGTTTGCCGGCTTGTTGGAGACGATGATGGCGGGCAAATTTGAATGGCAGTTTAAGCATCGCGATGAAGCAGACGTAAACGCGACAGCGCGGCGCGCGCGGGTCGAATGCGAAAAGTCCCCGCTTTGCAGGCACTTCTGGGATTGGTCAGATTTGGTTTACCGCGTGATCTTGGGAGAACGATAACCATCGCGCACGGAGGCTGGCCAGGCCCATCTGTCATTCGCCGCCCAGGCGGGGAATCCAGGACGCCGCAGTTCGTCGGTGCAGCCACTGCCGTCTCGGCGTACTGGATCGTCCGGTCGGAGCCGGGCGATGACAGCGCGAATGGAGAAGCGCCGCGCAAGCAGCGCACAATCGGGCCGCAGCCCTCGCCTGGCCAAAGCCAGGACGGTGAAGACAGCGCGACCACGTCACGGTCAGATCAGCAATGTTGGGAAAGGAATGCCGGCAATGCCCCGGCTTCAAGGGAACGAGGGCGTCGGCGAACACGTCAGGACCAGATTCCACTTTGACCGCGAGGCTACTCGTGAAATTGCGGAGCCGGAATACCGGAGCCGCACCGAACGAAGAAAACTTGTTTCTTCTGCCGGACCGGACTTTGGCGAGCGAACCCGCGAAAGAGAACGATCCGACCGTTGACCTGATGTCTCGCCGACACCCTCTATCGTCGACCAGAACCTGTTGAGAGGCGCTGATGACGTGCCGGCTCTCTAGGAGCCGGCAACTTCAGAAGCGAAGTTACTTCTTCTTCTTGGCGACCTTGCGGGTCTTCTTCGCAGTCTTCTTCACTGCGCTCTTCGCCTTCTTCGCCTTCTTTGCTTTCTTGGCCATGTTGCCCTCCGATGTGTGAGATGGCTTTAATCGCTGCGCGCATTCGGGGATCGAATGCACTCATCCCGAATACACCAACACGACGAAAAAAACATCTTCTCACTTAAGGAAGTGTTGACGGAGCAGAGCGCCTGCACTTGGCGAGCGCGATGCAAGTGCGCGCAGAGACATGCGTTCGCGATCGCGCGGAGCGGTCATTGCATCGATGTCGGCAACAGTAGCGACTGCAAAAAAACTCTATGCAGCAAGTATTTTTCTGCACTTGCGCATGATGCGTGATCAACGCGGTGGCGTACGCCGCGAATAGCCCGATCGCTTCGCGGAGGCGCTTCGCGGACTCTGAGTCGCGGTTTTTGGCAACGAAAATATTTTCATGCTTAACGCCGCGAGCGCTCGTCGGAGCGCGCGCAAGCCGCCGTTTTGCGCGAATCGCGTCACGGCGATTCGGTCGCCGCCGCGTGGTTCAATGGGATGACGTTGGCCGCCGATGACGCGCGCGCGTCGCGTCTCGAGCTGAAGCGAGGCGACGAAGATCGTCCATCACCTCGTCCGAACGCGTGACGTCAGATGCCGAGCTTGGACTTGAGCAGGTCGTTGACGCTCTGCGGGTTGGCCTTGCCGCCCGACGACTTCATGACCTGGCCGACGAACCAGCCGAGCGACTGCGGCTTGTCCTTGACCTGCGCGGCCTTGTCGGGATTGGCCGCGATGATGTCATCGACAACCTTTTCGATCGCCGAAAGATCCGTGACCTGCCTTAGGCCCCGTGAATCTACGAGATGCTGGACATCATCAAAGGTAAAAATCTTCGTTGGCGCCGAACTATCGGTATTGGTGTCCCAAGTAATCTCGTAGATTTCCTTGGCAATCTTACCCGAAATCACCCGCCGATAGACCAGAGACACGATTGCGCCGTTCGCCGCGGGCGGGATGGGGCTATTCTCGATGGAGTAGCCCTCCTTGTTGAGCCTTCCCAGATGCTCGTTGATCAACCAGTTCGCTGCAATCTTCGGATCGTCACTCTTGGCAATCATATCCTCGAAATAGCCAGCCAACGGAGGTTCGCTGACGATCACTCCGGCCACGTACGGCGGAAGGCCGAAGTCCTTAATGAAGCGCGCCTTCTTCTGATCCGGCAGCTCCGGCAGCTTCGCCTTCAGCTCGTCGACGAACGTCTGGTTGAACTCCAGCGGCAGCAGATCCGGATCGGGGAAGTAGCGGTAGTCATGCGCCTCTTCCTTTGAGCGCATCGAGCGCGTCTCGCCCTTGTTGGGATCGTAGAGCCGCGTCTCCTGGTCGATGGCGCCGCCCTCCTCGAGGATTTCGATCTGGCGCCGCGCCTCGTGCTCGATCGCCTGGCCGATGAAGGTGATCGAGTTCATGTTCTTGATCTCGCAGCGGGTGCCGAGCGGCGCACCGGGCTTGCGCACGGAGACGTTGACGTCGGCGCGCAACGACCCCTTCTCCATGTCGCCGTCGCAGGTGCCGAGATAGCGCAGGATCGAGCGCAGCTTGGTCACATAGGCCTTGGCCTGCTCGGCATCGCGGATGTCGGGCTTGGACACGATCTCCATCAGCGCCACGCCGCAGCGGTTGAGATCGACATGGGACATCGTCGGCGACCGGTCGTGCAGCAGCTTGCCGGCGTCCTGCTCCAGATGCAGCCGCTCGATGCCGATGGTCGCAGTCTTGCCGCCGTCGAGCTCGACGATCACCTCGCCCTCGCCCACGATCGGCGACTTGTACTGGCTGATCTGGTAGCCCTGCGGCGAGTCCGGATAGAAATAGTTCTTCCGGTCGAACACCGAGCGCAGGTTGATCTTTGCGTTCAGCCCCAGCCCGGTCCGGACAGCCTGTCTGACGCATTCCTCGTTGATGACAGGCAGCATGCCCGGCATCGCCGCGTCCACCAGCGACACATGGCTGTTCGGCTCGCCACCGAACCCAGTGGAGGCGCCCGAGAACAATTTTGAGTTCGTGGTCACCTGGGCATGGATCTCCATGCCGATGACCATCTCCCAGTCACCGGTTGCGCCCTTGAGAAGCTTGTGCGTGGCCGTGTTCATGTCTTGCTCCCGAGCAGCGTGGCAGCGATCCGCTCCCACTCCGCCTGCAATGAATCCTTTGCCGCAGGCTGGCCGGCCTGGCGATACCAGTAGCCGGCATTGCCGAGGTCGCCTTCGACGCGGTGCAGATAAGCGTGCACCCAGGCGGCCTCACGGCTGCTCTCGTCCTGGACAATCTTGTGCGCCTGGTCCCAGTCGCCCTTGGCGGCCCACCAGAGACCGGCAAGCGGCGCGCTGAGATCCGGCGCAGGCGAAGCGCCGTCGAGGCTGGCGATGTAGGCCGCCAGCGTCACCACCACCGCTCCGGCGTGTAGCGCCCGGCCGCCTGCTCGATCGCTTCGCCAAGCGAGAACAGCGTCTCCTCGTCGAAGGGACGGCCGATCAGCTGAAGCCCGAGCGGCAGCCCCTGCGCGTCCTTGCCGGCGGGCACCGCGATGCCCGGCAGGCCCGCCATGTTCACGGTGACCGTGAAGATGTCGTTGAGATACATCTCGACCGGATCGGCGCCGCCCTTCTCGCCGATGCCGAAGGCCGCCGACGGCGTCGCGGGGGTGAGGATCGCGTCGACGCCCTTGGCGAAGCAATCCTCAAAATCCTTCTTGATCAGCGTGCGCACCTTTTGCGCGCGCAAATAATAGGCATCGTAATAGCCGGCCGACAGCACATAGGTGCCGATCATGACGCGCCGTTTCACCTCCGCGCCAAAGCCTTCGGCGCGGGTGTCCTCGTACAGCTCGTTGATGTTCCTGCCCTGCTCGCGCAAGCCGTAGCGTACGCCGTCATAGCGCGCGAGGTTGGATGAGGCCTCCGCCGGCGCCACGATGTAATAGGCCGGCAGCGCGTACTTCGTGTGCGGCAGCGAGACCTCGACGAGTTCGGCGCCGGCCGCCTTCAGCCAGTCCGCGCCCTCGCTCCAGAGCTTCTCGATCTCGGCCGGCATGCCGTCGAGACGATACTCCCTCGGGATGCCGATCTTCATGCCCTTCACGGACTTGCCGATCGCAGCCTCGTAATCCGGCACCGCAATGTCGACCGACGTGGTGTCCTTCGGATCGTGGCCGGCCATCGAGCGCAGCAGCATCGCGCTATCCCGCACGCTGCGCGCGATAGGGCCGGCCTGGTCGAGCGAGGAGGCAAAGGCGACGATGCCCCAGCGCGAGCAGCGGCCATAGGTCGGCTTGATGCCGACCGTCGCCGTGAATGCCGCCGGCTGGCGGATCGAGCCGCCCGTATCGGTCGCAGTCGCGCCCATGCACAAGAGCGCAGCCACCGCCGACGCCGAGCCGCCGGACGAGCCGCCCGGCACCAGCGTCGTGTTGGAGCCGTCGCGCCGCCAGGGATTGGCGACGGGGCCGAAGCACGAGGTCTCGTTCGACGAGCCCATCGCGAACTCGTCATTGTTGAGCTTGCCGAGCATCACGGCGCCGTCGCGCCAGAGCTGCGAGGTGATGGTGGACTCATAGGTCGGCACGAAATTGCCGAGGATCTTCGAGCAGGCCGTGGTGCGCACGCCCTTGGTCGCGAACAGATCCTTGATGCCGAGCGGGATGCCGGCGAGCGGGCCGCCGTCGCCCTTGGCGATCTTGCCGTCCGCCTCACGCGCCATGGCGCGCGCCTGGTCCGGCGTCTCCATGACGAAGGCGTTGAGCACGCGGGCGGCTTCGATCGCGGACAAATGCGCGTCGGTCAGCTCGAGTGACGTGAAAGTCTTGGCCGCGAGGCCCTTGCGGGCCTCCGCGAGCGTCAGCGATGTCAAATCGGTCATTTATTGATCGGGCTGCAGAAGAACGGGGACAGGGTCTTGTCGTTGGCCGGGTCGTCTTTTTTCTTGGCAGCGGCGTTCGCAGCGGCCTCGATCTCGTCGAGCACGGCATTGACGGCGACATTGGGATCGGCGGCCTTGCCCTGCCGCTCCATCTTGTCGAGGTAGTTCATGTAGGCCTGATAGGCCTTCTCGTCGTCGCAAAGCATGCACATCGGACAGCGTCCTGAATTGCTCTTCTGTTTGACGCGTTTTCTTGACGCGAACCGGGATCCACTTCGCTCGAAAACGCTATGTCACTCGACAACCTTGGGCACCAGGAAGAAGTGACCTTCGGTCGCGGGCGCGTTGGCAACGATATCGTCGGCGATCTCGCCGTCATTGACCACGTCGGCCCGCTTCTTCATCTGCATCGGGGTGACCGAGGTCATCGGCTCGACGCCCTCGACATTGACCTCCGAGAGCTGCTCGACAAAGGCAAGCATGGCGTTGAGCTCGCCCTGCAGGTGCGGAACTTCGTGATCCCGAACGGCAATGCGCGCAAGATGCGCGATGCGGCGGACGGTGGCAGCGTCGACTGACATTATATGGGGCCTCGGACGGCAAAAACCTATCCGCCGTATAGCAGAGGCCGCTTTTGCGCCGCAACCGGCGCTGGGAACTAGCCAGCCATCTGGCGGAGGCGGGCCAGCGCCGATTTGGCGAGGTCCCGGGTCAATTCGGCCGCCGGGACCTCGCGGCCCAGGGCAACAGCCTGGCCGGCCCAGAGATTGGTGAAATCCACCCTGCCCTGCTTTTCGGCAGCCGCCTTCAGTGGTCCCAGCGCCGTCGCCGCATGCGGAAATGCGGGTGCGTCCGCCGAAATCGGGCCAACCTCGCGCATCACGCGGTTCTGCACGCCGCGGGCGGGCCGACCGGTCATGACATTGGTGATGACGGTGGAATCATCCCGCGCCTCGGCGAGCGCCTTGCGGCCGCCGGGTGTAACCTTGGATTCCGGACAGCGCAGATAGGCACTGCCGATCTGGACACCGGCCGCGCCCAACGCGAAGGCGGCCGCGATGCCGCGTCCGTCCGCGATGCCGCCCGCCGCAATCACGGGCACCTTCACCGCGTCGACCACCTGCGGCACCAGCGCAAAGGTGCCGGGCTGCTCGCCGATGTTCTCGGTCAGGAACATGGCGCGATGGCCGCCGGCTTCCGCACCCTGCGCGATCACGGCATCGGCGCCGTGCTGCTCGAGCCAGACCGCTTCCTTCACCGTCGTCGCCGAGGAGATCACGAGACAGCCGGCCGCCTTGACCCGCTTGAGCAGCGCCTGATCCGGCAGTCCGAAATGGAAGCTCACGACCTCCGGCTTCAACTCCTCGACGACCTCGCAGAAGCCCGTGTCGAACGGTGCGCGGTTCGCCGCATTGATCGGCGCGGCCGGATCGAGGCCGAGCTCGCTGTAATAGCCGGTAAGACGCGTCTTCCAGCGCGCTTCCGCCGCCGCCTCGAGCGCGACCGGCGTGTGGCAGAAGAAGTTCATGTTGACGGGAGCCCGGACGCGCTGGCGGATGATGTTGACCTGCTCGCGCGCCTTTTCGGGCGACAGCATCGCGCTTGGCAGCGAGCCGAGCCCGCCGCCTTCCGCGACGGCGATCACCAGCTCCGCATCCATCACGCCGGCCATCGGCGCCAGCACGATGGGCAATTCGGTCTTGAAGAGATCGATCAGTCGACGGTCAGGCCACATGGTTTTGTCTCTCGCGTTTCAGACTGCGGAAGCGATGGAATTGCGACGGCCAGCGATGAGCTGCTCGGCCTCGGCCGCAATCCGTTCGACGATCTCGGCGGCTGGTGGAATATCATGAATCAGTCCGACGGCTTCGCCCGCAAAAACGGCCGCGATTTCGAGATCACCCGCCATTTTTGCGGCGGCATATTCCTTGGCAATTTCGCTAGCACGCTGCATCAACTCGATCTCACGACCGGTCCAACGCCTGATGTGGTCGTTGACCAGGGTTCGCGCGGTGAAGGGGGCTGGCCAGAACAGGCTCCGCGACCAGTCGACTATGACGCCGCGCACGGTGTCGTTTGGATCGGCCGTGCGAATGCGCTGCTTGGCCTCGGCGGAGCCATTGGCCTCGACGCTCGCATAGAAGCGGGTGCCAACCAACACGCCGGATGCACCGAGCATCATCATGGCGGCGAGGCCCCGGCCATCGGCGATGCCGCCGGCCGCGACAACAGGCACGCGCCCGGCGGCGAAATCGACGATGGCAGGCACAATGTCGACGGTCGTGCGCGACGCGCCGTGACCGCCCGCCTCCGTTCCTTGCGCGATCAAAATTTCCGCGCCGGCGTCGAGCGCCTGTTTCGCCATGTCCTCGCTCTGCACCTGGCAAATCAATCGTGCGCCGCTCGCTCTGATGCGCTGGGCGAACGGCGCGGGATCGCCGAACGAAAGCATCACGGCCTGCGGGCGGGCATCGAGCGCGATGTCGAGAAGCTCGGGCTGTTGTGCCAGGCTCCAGGTGATGAAGCCGATCCCGAATGGCGCAAAGCCCTTCAGCTCCGCGGCCTCAGCCTGAAGGCGGGCACGGTCGCCGTAACCACCGCCCAAGATGCCAAGACCGCCGGCCTCACTGACGGCGCGGGTCAGCCTGCTGCCCGCGATCGTGTCCATGGGAGCTAACAGGATCGGATGCCTGATCCCGAGAAGCTCCGTCAGTGGCGTGGTGATCGGCATGGTGGTTTCCCCGGTCTGGACATCAACAATACGGCCGACTACCATTCTCTAAAATTGAATTCTAGCGAACGCTGTCATCTGAAAAACGAAACGGCACCATGGAACTCAGCGACATCAAGACCTTTGCCGCGGTCGCCCGCTCCGGCGGCATCACCCGCGCCGCCGAAGAGCTCAACACCGTGCAGTCCAATGTCACCCAGCGCGTCAAGGCGCTGGAGGTTGAAATCGGCACCGCGCTGTTCGAGCGGCACAGCCGCGGCATGACGCTTACCGCTGCCGGCAAGCGCCTGCTGCCCTACGCACAAAAAATGGCGGCACTGTCGCACGAGGCTGTGCTCGCCGCGCGCGACGACGGCGAACCGAAGGGCCCGCTCGTGATCGGCTCGATGGAGACCACCGCTGCGGTTCGATTGCCGCCGCTGCTTGCCGACTTCCACCGTCGCTTCCCCGCGGTCCGCTTGGCTTTGCGCACGGCGACCACCACCGATCTCGTCGCCGCCGTGCTCGAAGGCACGCTCGACGGCGCCTTTGTCGCCGGCCCGATCGCGCATGCCGACCTCGTCACAACAAGCGCATTCCGCGAGGAGCTGGTGCTGGTCAGCGCGCGGCGCTGGGGTTCGCTCGCCGAGCTGCGCGCCGGCACGCCGGAATCCGGGCCGACCGCGCTCGTATTCCGTACCGGCTGCACTTATCGCCAGCGTCTCGAGCAGATCCTGGTCGAATTCGGCTGGCCGTCGGCCGTACGCTTCGAGCTCGGCACGCTCGACGGCATGATCGGCTGCGTCGCCGCCGACATGGGCGTGACGCTGTTGCCGCGCATTGTGGTCGAACGCAGCGCGATGAGCGGCAGCGTGTCGATCCACGCGCTGAGCCCCTCGCATGCCCGCGTCGAGACCCTGTTCATCCAGCGCCGTGCCGGGCATCAATACAGCACCCTCGCCGGCTTCGTGTCCTGCCTGAACAGCGACGACGCGGTCATCGCGGCCTGATGCAAACAGGCGGAATAACGCTAGTGCATCCATGTTCCGGGTTCACGCCGCAGCGCGACGCGTGATATGCGCTAGATCATGCCCGCTCTCATTCTGCCCCTGATCGATGCTGCAACCCACTGGCCCGAACGCGGCGGGCTGGTCGGCCTCGATCTCGGCACCAAGACCATTGGCGTTGCCGTATCCAATCCGGACCGCAGGCTTGCCACGGGGGTCGAGACCATCCAGCGCAAGGCGTTCAAGCAGGACGCCGCCCGCCTGCTGGCCATCGCGAGCGAACGCAACGCGGTCGGCTTCGTGCTTGGCCTGCCCATCAACATGGACGGCAGCGAAGGGCCGCGGGCACAATCGACCCGCGCCTTCGCCCGTAACCTTGCCGGCCTCACCGCGCTTCCGATCGGGCTGTGGGACGAGCGGCTCTCGACCGCCGCGGTCGAGCGCGAGCTGATCGGCATGGATGTCAGTCGCGCCAAGCGCGCCGAAGTGATCGACGAGCACGCCGCGATCTTCATCCTGCAAGGCGCGCTCGACCGCCTCGCCAATCTTCGCGCGGCTTCCGGGAATGGCTGATCCATGGCCGTCGTGATCGCGGCGCTGCTGCCGGTCTTCATCCTCATCGTGCTTGGCGTGGTGCTCAAACGCACATTGATGCGGCTCGACACGCAATGGCACGGGCTGGAGCGGCTGACGTATTTCGTGCTGTTTCCGATGCTGCTGATCCAGACGCTGGTGAAGGCGGATCTCTCCAGGGTGCCCGTCGCCGGCGTCGGCGGCGCATTGCTGCTGTCGACGCTGGCGATGTCGCTGCTCTGCCTCGCGCTCCGCCCTGCGCTGGCGCGGCTCGAGATCGACGGCCCCGCCTTCTCCTCGATCTTCCAGGGCGCGGTCCGCTGGCAGACCTATGTGGGGCTGTCCGTCTCTGCCAACATGTTCGGTGATGTCGGGCTGGCGCTGGCCTCCGTGGCGATGGTCGCGATCATTCCGCTGGTCAACGTGTTCAGCGTCGCCGTGCTGGCGCACTACGCCTCGCCTGAGAAGAAGTCCGCCGGTGCCATCGTCATGACCCTGATCCGCAATCCCCTGATTTGGGCCTGCGCCATCGGCCTCTTCGTCAACGTCATCCATTTGCCATTACCAAAAATCTGGCACGAGGTCGCCGACGCGCTCGGCCGCTCGTCGCTCGCCATCGGCCTGCTCGTCACCGGCGCCGGCCTGCAACTCAAAGGCCTGCTTCGCCCCAGCGTGAGCGCGACGCTCGGCGTGGCGTTGAAGCTGGTCTTGATGCCCGCGCTCGCGCTGACGCTCGCCGCGTGGTTCGGGCTCTCAGGTGACAGCCTCGCGATCGTCGCGATCTGCGCGGCGGTGCCGACCTCGCCCAGCGCCTATGTCCTGGCCCGCCAGATGGGCGGCGATGCCCCGCTGCTGGCGCAGATCATCACGCTGCAAACGATTCTGGCGGCGGTCACGATGCCGATCGCGATCGCGCTGGTGGCTTAGACTTCATCGTTGCGAGCGCGCCACTCCCTCCTCGTCATTGCGAGGAGCTCTTGCGACGAAGCAATCCAGACTGCCTCGGCGGAACGATTCTGGATTGCTTCGCTGCGCTCGCAATGACGGAGTGTGAGGCCTTAGCTCCCCAGCCACATCGTCAGCACCACGGCCGTCAGATTGTTCAGCGCATGCAGCACGATGGTGAGCCAGAGCGAGTTGGCGCGATGGCGCATGTAGCCGAACCAGACGCCGATGGAGAAGACCTCGGCGAGGAAGTACAAATCGTATTGCAGATGCACCGCCGTCCACACCAGCGACGACAGCATGATCGCGCCGGGCACCCGCAGGAAGCTCGCCGACCAGCCACGAAACAGGAAGCCGCGCGCGAGAACTTCTTCCGACATCGGCGCGGCCACACTGAAGGCAAACAGCAGCATCAGCGCGGCGCCGTTATCGCGTCCCGATTTCAAAAGGTCGGTCATGAAACCCGGCGTCGCCTCACGGCCGAGCGAGCGCGAGACGACCTCCCAGGCCAGCACGATCACGATCAGACCGACGGCGCCAAGCAGGAGCTGCTTCCAGGACGGCCAATGCAGCGCCAGATAATCAACGAAGGACGCTCTCTTGAACCGGATGGCCACCCACACCGCGACAAGCGTCGCCGGCAGGCCCATGATCACCGACAACGCCAGCGCTTGCGGCTCGCGGCCGACGAGCTGGATCGACGCAATGTCAATCGGCAGGCCGCGAAGCGCCGCCAGCAGCAGGATCGCCCCGATCTGGCCCACGAACATCGCGATGAAGATGAGCAGGCCCCACAGCGCCGTGCCCCAGAACTTCCAGACGCCCGGTGTCGCCGGCGTCACGATCAGCGGCGGATGGTCGGGATTCAGCGAGTCCATCAGAAGGCTTTCGTGAGGGAGGTTCAAGGCAGCGCCCGCTCCAGCAGCGCGCGAACGTCCGCGCTCTCCAGCTCCACCGCGCCATACATGCTGGCGTGATTGGCCACGAGCCGCGTGGCGGCGAACAGCTCGGCATGGTGCGGCGACACGGCGTTGAGCGCGGCAGCCGCGGCGAGCAGGGCCAGCTTCTCGACCGCGAGCCGCGCGACGCGTTCGCCGTCGGCGCGGCGGAAGCTCTTGCCGATGAACGTGGTCGCCTCGCCTGCCCCGGACAAATCTTTCGTCGCAGCCGCAAGTTCTTGCAGCACGGCCATCGCCGCCTCCGGCTCGCGCGCCAGCGCGCGGAGCACGTCGAGGCACATGACGTTGCCCGAGCCTTCCCAGATCGCGTTCACGGGCGATTCCCGGTAGTGCCGCGCCAGGATGCCGTCCTCGACATAGCCATTGCCGCCGAGGCATTCCATTGCCTCATAGAGGAACGGCGGCGCGCTCTTGCAGGTCCAGTATTTGATCGCGGGCGTCAGCAGCCGCATATAGGCCGCTTCAGCCGGATCATGCGGGGTGCGGTCGAAAGCGCGGCAGAGCCGCATCACCAGGGCGACGCTTGCCTCGACATGCAGCGCCATGTCCGACAGCACGGCCTGCATCAGCGGCTGGTCGGCGAGATGTTTCTGGAACACGCTGCGATGACGGGCGTGATGTAGCGCATGCGCCAGCCCCGAGCGCAT
This sequence comes from Bradyrhizobium sp. Kon10, assembly GCF_055807395.1. Lineage (NCBI taxonomy): Bacteria > Pseudomonadati > Pseudomonadota > Alphaproteobacteria > Hyphomicrobiales > Nitrobacteraceae > Bradyrhizobium > Bradyrhizobium sp. Kon10. The sequence continues at coordinate 106,232 of NZ_JBVVOZ010000014.1, forward strand.
CAGGCCGACGGAGGCAATCGCGCAATCCTGCCGCGTCAGCTGCACCATCTGGATGATGGTGCGGATGCCCTTGCCTTCCTCGCCCACCCGCTCGGCATAAGCGCCGACGAACTCGACTTCGGAGGACGCATTGGAGCGATTGCCGAGCTTGTCTTTCAGCCGCTGGAACTGGATCGCGTTGACGGAGCCGTCCGGCGCAAATCGCGGCATGAAGAAACAGGTCAGACCGTGCTCGGCCTGCGCGAGCACCAGGAACGCGTCGCACATCGGCGCCGACATGAACCATTTGTGGCCGGTGATGCGATAGGCCTCGCCGTCGCGCACCGCGCGCGTCATGTTGGCGCGCACATCCGTGCCGCCCTGCTTCTCGGTCATGCCCATGCCGAGCGTCATGCCGCGCTTGTCCCACCACGGCGCGAAGCTCGGATCGTAGCTCTTCGTCGACAGCACCGGCATCACGCGCGCGCGCAGATCCGGCTGCACCGCCAACGCCGCGACAGAGGCGCGGGTCATGGTGATGGGACAGAGATGACCGGTCTCGACCTGGGCGGCGATATAGAATTTGGCCGCGCGAATAACCTCGGCCGCATCGCCCGCAGGCGTGCCCTCGGTAGTCCACGTCGAGTTGTGCACGCCGGCATGGGCGCTGTGCGCCATCAGCTCGTGATAGGCCGGATGAAACTCGACCTGATCGCGACGGTTGCCCTTTGCGTCGAAGCTGCGCAGCTTCGGAATGTTCTCGTTCGCCAGACGCCCGCGCTCGGCCATGGCGGCCGAGCCCCAGTGTTTCCCGAACTCGGACAGCTCCCGTTCCGCCGCCGCGCCGCCATTCGCGTTCACAGCGTCGACCAGCGGCCGATCCACGGCGAAGAGATCGACGTTCTCGAAGGGCGGCGACTGGTTGAAGACCTCGTGGGTTGCGAAGCTCTGCTGGGTCATCATGCTTCCTCGGACCGGAATCAGTTCCGCCGCGGCTGGATCGGGAAATCATAGGCCGGCCCGCCCGCCCCCGGCAGGGAAAAATGCCACCACTCCTTCGAATAGTTCACAAAGCCTTGCTTGGCCATCGCAGCGACCAGCCGCTTGCGCCAGGCGCGCTGGTCGGGCGTGATCGAGGCTGCCGCGGTATGTCCCTTCGCATCCGTGCAGTCGTAGCCGGTGCCCATATCGACGCTGGCTTCCGGTATTCGCGCCGCCACCGGCGCGGTGCAATCGGCATATGACTTTGATCGATCGTATCTGGCGGAATTGTCGGCCTTGAGATCGACCAGGGTCAGGTCGAGGGCCGCACCGGTCGAATGCTGCGAGCGGCTCGCGATGTAGCCGAGGCGGAACAGCTCGGTCTTGGGGATCTTGGGATTGTAGCGCCGCTCGGCGGCGGTCTCGCGGCCGTTCTGCGACCATCTGACCATGTCGAGCGACGCCCGCGCCGGCCGGTAGCAGTCGAACATTTTCAGCGACAGGTTTTGCGCCGCCAGCTCCTGCTGCACCGCCTTCAACCGCAGCCCGACCTCACGCTTCACCACGCACTCGCCCGCACCATAGCCGCTCATCGGACGCCCAATGAAATTGTTGGAGCCCGCGTAGCGAATGTCCTGGATGATGCTGGGATCGATGTCGCGCAAATAGACGAAGCCGCCGGGAAGCGACTGGGCGTGGGCGGATGAGATGAAGCCGATTGCTACAAATGCAGTAAGACCTGTTTTCACGATGTTTCCACATTCTCCGGCGTCATTCCGGGCGGCTCGACGAGCCGAACTATGGTGCGGGCTCGTGCACCAGAGAATCTCGAGATTCCGGGTTCGATGCTTCGCATCGCCCCGGAATGACGACAAGGTACAGATCAGGGGATAACTCCCCGCCCCGGCATTGGCCCTTGCCCCCCCAGCCATCCCCGCCTATAGCTCTCGCTTTAATGACATCGAAATCGACCTTCGTCCTCGGCCACCGGCATTTGCTGGGCATCGAGGGCCTTTCCGCGGCCGATATCACCGGCCTGCTCGACCTGTCCGAAGAATATGTCGAGCTCAACCGCCAGGTTGACAAGAAGCGCACCGTCCTGCGTGGACGGACGCAGGTAAACCTGTTCTTCGAGGCCTCGACCCGGACCCAATCCTCGTTCGAGCTCGCGGGAAAACGCCTCGGCGCCGACGTCATGAACATGTCGGTCTCCTCCTCGTCCATGAAAAAGGGCGAGACGCTGGTCGACACCGCGATGACGCTGAACGCCATGCACCCGGATATCCTGGTGGTCCGGCATCACGCCTCCGGCGCGGTGGAACTGCTGGCCCGCAAGGTTGACGGTTCCGTGATCAATGCCGGAGACGGCGCGCACGAGCATCCGACCCAGGCGCTGCTCGACGCGCTGACCATTCGCCGCAACAAGGGCCGGATCGAGGGCCTGGTGGTCGCGATCTGCGGCGACGTGCTGCATTCGCGCGTGGCCCGCTCCAACATCATCCTGCTCAACACCATGGGCGCCCGCGTCCGCGTGGTCGGTCCGACCACATTGCTGCCGCCGGGGCTCGAGCGCATGGGTGTCGAGGTCGCGCGCGACATGCGCGAGGGGCTCAACGGCGCTGACATCGTCATGATGCTGCGGCTGCAGCGCGAGCGCATGAACGGCTCCTTCGTGCCGTCGACCTCCGAATATTTCCACTATTTCGGGCTGGACCAGAAGAAGCTCGCTTACGCCAAGCCGGATGCGCTCGTGATGCATCCCGGCCCGATGAACCGCGGCGTCGAGATCGACACCGCGGTCGCCGACGGCGCGCAGTCCCTGATCCGCGAGCAGGTGGAGATGGGCGTGGCCGTGCGCATGGCCGTGCTCGAAGCGCTCGCCCGCAACCTGCCGAACGCGTGATGCTCATGTTGACCGACCGCCGCCCCATCCTGCTTGCCAACGCCCGCATCGTCGATCCCTCCCGCGATTTCGACGGCCCCGGTGACGTCCTGATCGCCGACGGACTCATCCGCGAGGCCCGCCGCGGCATCGGCGCGGCCGGCGTTCCCGAAGGCACCGACGTCGTCAACTGCTCCGGCAAGATCGTGGCGCCCGGCCTGGTCGACATGCGCGCCTTTGTCGGCGAGCCCGGCTTCAGCCATCGCGAGACCTTTGCCTCGGCGAGCCTGGCGGCGGCGACGGGCGGCGTCACCACCATCATCTGTCAGCCCGAGACCGAGCCTGTCGTCGACAATTCCGCGACGGTCGATTTCGTGATGCGCCGCGCCCGTGATACCGCGATCGTCAACATCCTGCCGATGGCGGCGCTCACCAAGGGCATGCGCGGCGAGGAGATGACCGAGTTCGGCCTGCTCAAGGCCGCCGGCGCCGTTGCCTTCAGCGACGGCGACAGGAGCGTGACCAACGCGCAGGTGATGCGGCGCGCGCTGACCTACGCCCGCGATTTCGACGCGCTGATCGTGCACCACACCGAGGATCCCGATCTCGTCGGCGAAGGCGTGATGAACGAGGGCGAGTTCGCGACCCGGCTCGGCCTGATGGGCATCCCGAACGCGGCGGAGGCCGTGATGCTGGAGCGCGACATGCGCCTGGTCGCGCTCACCGGCGGCCGTTATCACGCGGCCTCGTTGACCTGCATCGAGTCGCTCGAGATCCTGAAGCGCGCCCGCGACGCAGGCCTTGCCGTCAGCGCCTCGGCCTCCATCAACCACCTTGCGCTGAACGAAAACGACATCGGCCCTTACCGTTCCTTCCTGAAGCTGTCGCCGCCGCTGCGCACCGAGGACGACCGCCGTGCGCTGGTCGCAGCCGTCGCCGCCGGCCTCGTCGAGGTCATCATGTCCGACCACAATCCGCAGGACGTCGAGGTCAAGCGCCTGCCGTTCGCGGAAGCAGCACCCGGCGCCATCGGACTTGAAACCATGCTGCCGGCCGGCCTTCGCCTCGTGCACAATGGCGAACTGGAGCTGAAGACGCTGATCCGGGCGATGTCGACCCGGCCGGCCGAGATCCTGGGCCTGCCAGGCGGAACCCTGCGCGCAGGCAGCCCGGCCGACATCATCGTGATCGATCCCGATGTCCCCTGGGTGGTCGATCCCGCCGATCTGAAATCGCCCTGCAAGAACACCCCGTTCGACGAAGCCCGCTTTACAGGCCGCGTGATGCGGACCATCGTTGGCGGGCGGACGGTCTATGAGCATGTCTAGGGAGACGGTTTTGGGTCTCGCCGCGTGCCGTGACCACTCAAGGCGTGATCATGCGTGGCGTCGCCGTTCAGCATGCGGATGCGGCCAAGGGATTTGTCAACATGGGGCTTGAAGCCTTCCTGCCGGTGGCCTTCGTCATCGGTTACCTCTTCGGCTCGATTCCGTTCGGGTTGGTCCTGACCAAACTCGCCGGCACGGAGGATATTCGCTCGATCGGCTCCGGCAGCATCGGCGCCACCAATGTGCTGCGCACCGGACGGAAGAGCCTTGCCGCGGGCACGCTGCTGCTCGATGCGCTCAAGGGCACAGCGGCAGTGCTGATTGCCGGCCACATCGCAGGCCCCAATGCGGCCATGGTGGCAGGCCTCGGCGCCTTCCTTGGTCATCTCTTTCCCGTCTGGCTGAAGTTCAGAGGCGGCAAGGGTGTCGCCGTCTATATCGGCATCCTGCTCGGACTGTTCTGGCCGGCGGCCTTGGTGTTCTGCGTGCTCTGGCTGGCAACCGCCTTCACCACCCGCTATTCTTCGCTCTCGGCGCTGGTGGCGTCGTTCATCACGCCGCTATTCCTGTGGTGGTTCGGTCACCTCGCGCTCGCGGCGCTGGCGGTGGTGCTCACGCTGCTGCTGTTCTATGCGCATCGCGAGAACATCAAGCGATTGCAATCGGGCAAGGAAAGCCGGATCGGCGAGAAGGGATAGACCGGGGGTCTACGGATACCGCGGCACCCCTTCTGCATTATATCGCAAATGCCGTTCGCTAGTTGCGGCCGAATCACGGCTGAATGAACGAACGGGTTCCTGGGCTGTCGTCCCGATCGTGGGCATGGCTCTACGCGGTTGCTCAGAATGAGCGAGAAGATTGTCGGCGCGCAAGACGAAGGCGGTTTGCAAGGTGCAGCGTGCACCGCGGCAAGCCGGCTGCTCTCGACGACGGATATCTGGTCCGGCGTGCCCTCACCGCTTGCAGCGCCACAGCCTGCTCCCGTTCCGCCACCACCGCCCAGGCCCGATCCGATTCTGGACGCGCCGAAACCGGTCGAAATTGTAAGCGTCGCCGCGCCGATCGCGCGCGATCAGGGACCGACGCGATCACCGCCCCAGAAATGGCCGCCACGGAAATTGTCGCTGGCCCTCCAGGGCGGCGGCACTTTTGCCGCCTTTACCTGGGGCGTGCTGGAGCGGCTGCTGGAGCATCCGACCATCGAGATCGACACCATCAGCGGCGCCAGCGCCGGTGCGATCAATGCGCTGCTGCTCGCCTCCGGCTTCGCCGAAGGCGGCCGTGAAGGCGCCCGCGCCCGGCTCAACCGGTTCTGGATCCGGCTGATGCACGAGGCTTCGTTCCGCTCGCTGATGTTGGTCGGCGGCTTCTCGCCGGCGGGAAGCTCGGTCGCGTTCGGTCCGACGCTGCGCTCCGGACATTTCGATCCCTTCGATCTCGACCCGCTGCGGCAGGCGCTGTTGCGCGACGTCAACTTTGCAGCGCTGCGCGACGCGAACTGCCCGAAGCTGCTGATCGCGGCCACGCGCATCCGCGACGGTCAGCAGCAGATTTTCGGCAATGACACGGTCACCGCTGACGTCGCGCTGGCGTCGACCTGTCCGCCCTTGGTTCATTGCGCGGTCGAGATCGATGGCGAGGCCTATTGGGATGGCGGCTTTGGCGGCAATCCGCCGCTCATCAAGCTGGTGCAGCAAAGTTCTGCGACCGACGTGCTGCTGATCCAGCTCACGCCCTCGCGCGACAGCTATGTGCCGATCACGCTCGCCGCGATCGACCGCCGGCTCGACCAGATCACGGCCAATGCCGCGCTTAATGCCGAAATCGCGGCGATCGAATGGGCGCAATCGCAGGCAATGCCCGCGCTGCGGCTCTCCAAAATCGCCGCGGAAGATTCGATCGACGGTTTGGCGCAGCGCTCATCGACCGATCTCGGCCGTGGCTTCATCCGTCTGCTGCATCGGAGCGGCCGCGAAGCCGCCGGACGCTGGCTCGGGCAAGGTACAAGTGCCGGCGTGGCGTCGCCGGCAGTTCAGCGCGTTGCCCCCGCCGAGCCCGCTTTAGCCTGATGTCGCCAGCGCATCTTCCAGGAACCACGCTGCCGCGAGCGCGCGCGCGTCGTTGCCAAAGCGCGCGATCACCTGCACGCCGATCGGCAGGCCGCCGATCTTGAGCACGGGGACGTTGACGCAAGGATTGCCCATCAGCGTCCAGAGCCGGTTGTATTTGGGGTCGCCGGTAGAGGCGAGCTCCTTGGCCGGTGCGGTGCCCGGCGCGGAATAGCTCAAGAGCACGTCGACGCCTTCGAACACTTCGCCGAGCTCGCGGCGACCGCGGCGGCTGATCCGGCGCGCCTCGTCATATTCCTTTGGCGTCAATGCGGCCGTTGCATCGAGGCTTGCGCGCAGCATCGGCGCGATCTCGTCATGATGCTCCGAAAACTCCCAGGCGAGCGCGCGATGCGCCTCGAAATCCTGGACGATGCCGTGAATGCGCCAGGCCTCCTGCACCGCCTCGGGCAAGTCGATGGTCTGCACACTGGCGCCAGCGCGTTCGGCGGCCTTGATCGCGGCCTGTAGCCCCTGCTCTGCCGCGGGCTCGACGGCGCCGGCGAACTCCTGCCTGACCACGCCGATGCGCGGCGACTTCGCCGGGACGATGCCGGAGAACTCGGTGCGGCCGGTCATCGCCAGCAATCCGCGCGCGAGATCCTCCGCGCGCGCGCCGAACAGGCCAACCGTGTCGAGCGCCCACGAATAGCACTTCACGCCGACCGTCGGCAGCATGCGGAACGACGGCTTGATCGCGGCAGCCCCGCAATAGGCGGCGGGCCGGATCACCGAGCCACCGGTCTGGGTGCCCAGCGCCAGCGGGATCATGCCGGCGCCGACCGCTGCCGCCGAACCGGACGACGAGCCGCCCGGCGAATGGCCGAGATTGTGTGGATTGAGCGTCGGCGTCGGATCGCGTGAGGCAAACGCAGTGGTCGTGGTCTTGCCGATGATGGTGGCGCCAGCCCGCTTCAGCATCATTACGACAGGCGCGTCCGCGCGCGGTTGCCAGCCGCGATAGATCTCCGAGCCCATCTCGGTCGGAAAATCCGCGGTGTCGATGATGTCCTTGATGCCGACCGCGATGCCCCGCAGCGGCCCGGACGCCTGCGCCTTCGCGGATGTGTCGTGGCGGACGAAGGCGTGAACGTCCTTCTCCTTGGCCTCAATCGCCGCGAGCGATTGCGCGATCGCAGCATCAGGCGAAAGCTCGCTGCTCTCGATGCGGCGCTGGAGGTCGGTGAGTGAGATCATGGCGATGCCCTTGTTATCGGCATCGCTTTTAGCATCGCGAGGAAGTCGCGCAAGCGCACGCTGCTGTTGCCCACGCCCTCAGGTTGTTCCATGCTACTCCCACAAGGAGCTGCCGTGGACGCCATCAATCCGAGTGTGGAGCTGACCGAGGCTGAGCGGGTCGATCGCCTGCGGCTGATCCGGTCCGACAATGTCGGGCCGCACGGTATCACGCGGTATTATGGCGCAAACGCCACCGTTGCGTTTGGGTCATCAACGGCAACCTCTCTAGCTATCCAAGATGGGCCAAAGCCTTGGCGCTCGCATTCTTCATCGGCGCAATTATATTTTGCCATATATGGATATTCGAAACTGATGCGATCTGGATTCTTCGGGTCGCCCCCGATAATCACCCTCAGCGCGAACCGGGTGACATGCGGATCTGTCGTGGGGAAAACATCGTCATACTTAGCCCATCCCCAAAGATAGAGAAAACGCTTTCCGGCGATAACTTCGGCGATGTTTTCAACGCTGGTCCAAACTTGCTGTCCCTGTACAGTCCCCTTGGGGGAGAGTGGCAAAAAAGCTCTAACCTTTCTCTCCATCTCTTTTTTGGTCGGCCAAAGATCGGGGAAGTCGAATCTATCATCAAGCTCTTGTTCGAACGACCACATGCTAACGTGGTTGATCATATTCCGTGTTGGCGTATCGCCGGCGTTGGACCACACCGGAATGATACCCCACGCCACGATCTCACCATTGTCGACATTGCTGCGGGCGGTTCTCTGGGGGGTGACGCTTACATAAGCTCGTTGTCCGGCAACGAGAGATTGCTCGGAAATATCGGCCGAACGTTTGGCGATGGCGATAGACTCTTGCATGTCGCGGGATTGAGCCTCGCCACTTTCGCGGCCCGCATCCCAGAGCCGATCCGTGGCTTGGCGGAGAGAGAGGGTGAACCACGCGATAAATGCTGTCGCTATAGCGGTGATGACACCATTGTACGCGTCGAGCGCAGCCCCCGTTTTGTGCAGCGCGTAAGACAACATATTATAGGAGGCGCAATCTTTTGTGCCTTCCTTGGTGGCTTCGCATATCTCGTAGTGCGCCGCTGTATCCGAGCTAATCAGGAAAAGCCCGAGCAGCGAGGCAAATCCAAAGAGAAAGCCAACCAACACATCGGGAAATCGACGCATAGGCCCCCCAGCCTTAGCTATCAAATCTCGCCCAATGCTACTCCTTCGAGTTCCAGTGCCGCAATACACGCAAGAAAGAAAGTGGCAGGGGAACGTGCCGCACGCCAGCTTGCTCGTGATTGGGGCCTCGGTTTTCTTTAGCCCGTGCTTCTGAGCCGTTTAGCCAGCTCGGCCTAGGTGACTTCGGTATCCCTCAGCTTGTGCTTCAGGAGACTGCGAGCCGCAGGGCTGTAGCATCTCAATCACAGCTTCGACGTGCCGCATTGCCCAGCCAGGTTCAGGTGCTCCTGCTTGTTCTCACGTTTTGCCAAGTCACTTTCTTCATTTCGGCCTGAGAAAACACGACGGCATGCTGGCCTGTTCCTGGCAACTAGGGTCGCATCTAGCATGGCGACGAGGCCGCGCAAGCGCACGCCCCTGTTGCCCACGCCCTCAGGTTGTTCCATGCTACTCCCACAAGGAGCTGCCGTGGACGCCATCAATCCGAGTGTGGAGCTGACCGAGACCGAGCGGGTCGACCGCATGCGGCTGATCCGGTCCGACAATGTCGGGCCGCGCACATTTCGGTCGCTGGTCGATCATTTCGGCACGGCGCGCGCCGCGCTGGAGCGGCTGCCTGATCTGGCGCGCCGTGGCGGGGCGGCGCGATCGGGGCGCATCTGTAGTGCGGATGAAGCCAGGGCCGAATTGGCCGCGAGCCGCAAGTTCGGCATCGCCTGGCTCGCGCCCGGCGAGCATGGCTATCCGGATCGGCTGGCAACGCTCGACGACGCGCCGCCGCTGCTGGCGGTGCGCGGCGATAGCAACACCTTGATGCGGCCGATGATCGCGATCGTCGGCTCGCGCAACGCCTCCGGCGCCGGCTTGAAATTCGCCGGCCAGCTTGCGCGCCAGCTCGGCGAAGCCGGCTTCATCGTCATCTCGGGACTGGCGCGCGGCGTCGACCAGGCCGCGCACCGCGCCAGCGTCGAGAGCGGCACGATTGCGGTGCTCGCCGGCGGCCATGATTGCATCTATCCGCCCGAGCACGGCGACCTGCTCGCGGCAATCCTCGACCGCAAGGGCGCCGCGATCTCCGAGATGCCGCTCGGCCACGAGCCGCGCGCCCGCGATTTTCCCCGCCGCAACCGGCTGATCTCCGGCGCTGCGCTCGGCGTGGTGATCGTCGAAGCGGCGCACCGCTCCGGCTCGCTGATCACCGCGCGTATGGCCGCCGAACAGGGCCGCGAGGTGTTCGCAGTGCCCGGCTCGCCGCTCGATCCGCGCGCCGCCGGCACCAATGATCTGATCAAGCAGGGCGCAACGCTGGTCACGGAAGCCGCCGACATCATCAACGCGGTCGAGCCGATCATGGAACGGCCGGTGATGCGCAGCGCAGGCGAGCCCGACAGCGAGCCGTTTGAGAACGATCCGCAAGGCCACGACCGCGACCAGATCACCGGCCTGCTCGGCCCCACCCCGATCTCGATCGACGACGTGGTGCGGATGTCCGGCGCCTCGCCCGCGATCGTGCGCACGGTACTGCTGGAGCTCGAGCTGGCCGGCCGGCTCGAACGCCATGGCGGCGGGCTGGTCTCGCTGCTTTAGGTGTTGTTCCTCTGGTCGAAGCGCGTCCGCGCGCCCTCGATCTCCGGCAGATGCGCGAATGCCCATTTGCCGAGCGCCTGCACGGGGTCCGCGAGGCCGCGGCCGAGTGCGGTCAGTTCGTAATCGACCCGCGGCGGAATGGTCGGAAACACCGTTCGCGTCACCAGTCCATCCCGCTCGAGCCCGCGCAGGGTCAGGGTCAGCATCCGCTGCGAGACGCCGTCGATGATGCGCTTGAGCTCGTTGAAGCGCTTCGGTCCATCGCCAAGCGCCATGATGACAAACACGCTCCATTTGTCTCCGACGCGCGAGAGCACCGAGGCGACGCCGCGACAACCGGCGTGGTTGGGGTCCGGCCGCGCCGGAGGGGCAGGCAAATCGGTGTGCGCAGGTTTCAATAATGTGCCCATGGCTCAAAAAAGTGCGTTCTTGCGGAGATTTCGACAGTCACTCATGTAGCTCTGGTTACAAACATATACCATGGGTGACCTCAATGAAACTCCTCCATATCGACTCCAGCGTGCTCGGCCCGCACTCCGTCAGCCGACAGGTGTCCGCTGCCATCGTCGATCGTCTGCGTCAGGCGACACCGCAGCTGGATATCGTCTATCGCGACCTGACCCAGACCCCGCTCGCCCACCTCTCCGGACCCCACCTCGCCGCCGCGCAAGGTGCGCCGGCACCGGCGGAACTCGGCCCCGACCTTGCCGCGAGCGCGGCTGTTCTGAACGAGTTCCTGGATGCCGACATCGTGGTGATCGGCGCGCCCATGTACAATTTCACGATCCCGAGCCAGCTCAAGGCCTGGATCGACCGCGTCATGGCGGCGGGAAAGACGTTCAAATATGGCGCGAACGGGCCGGAGGGCCTGGCCGGCGGCAAGCGCGTGATCGTGGCGATCTCGCGCGGCGGCTATTACGGCGCCGGCACGCCAGCCGCAGCTTTGGAGCACCTCGAAACCTATCTGCGCGGCGTGCTCGCCTTCATGGGCATCACAAATCCGGAATTCATCATCGCCGACGGCATCCAGGTCGGCCCCGAGCATCGGGAGAAGTCGCTCGCCAATGCGCTCCATGCGGCAACGAGGCCTGAGGCCACGCCGACATCATCAGCCGCCAGAATTTCTGCGGCGGCTGATGGACCGGCGGATGTTCCGCAAAGCTAGAACCAGGCGCCCTGCACGCCGAGGATGACGGCAACCAGCGAAATGAGCAGCCCGATCCCGGAGAACAGCGCGACGCCGACGAACTCCGACATGTCGGAGCGCTTCGCAGAAGATGTCGCGGCTGTGTCGGAGCGCTTCGCGGGCGTCGCGGTTTTTTCGGTGTAAATACGCGGCACTGAAATCGGTGAGAGAATGCGAGCTGCCTTCGGCATGACGGTTCCCTTAAATGGGTGATCTTATAATCCCGGCCCGTAAAAAGGTCTTGGCAGCACGCGTGAAGGTTCAACGCATCACGCAAGCTTCAGAAAATACGTCTCGCTGGATGCGGGAACCGGCCGGCGCAACCGCTGTCGATGCACCGGCCGATTCAATTTTCACTTGAATTGATCAACCGCGATAGATCGGCGCGCCCGCGGGCGATCCCGTCGAACCGCCATCGACGAAGATCTCCTGGCCCTGCACGTGCGCGGAATCATCCGATGCAAGGAACAAGACGGTTTTCGCGACGTGATCGGTTTCACCGATGCGGCCGAGCGGAGTCGACAGCGCGATCCGCTTCTCGAACTCCTTCTCGGCTTCGGGCGTTGCGGTCGCAGGCCCCCAGATCGGCGTGCGGATCGCGCCGGGCGCAACGACGTTGACGCGAATGCCGCGCGGCGACAGCTCGGACGCCATGATCCGCGCCATCGCGCGCACGCCGGCCTTGGCGGCGCCGTAGGCCGAATAGCCGGGAATGCCGAGCACGGAGATCACGGAACCGTTGAGGACGATGGAGGCATTGTCGTTGAGATAAGGCAGCGCCGACTGGACCGTGAAGAACACGCCGGTCAGGTTGGTGCTGATGACTTTCTCGAAGGTCTCCAGCGTGGCCGAGCCGAGCGGCGTACCGCCTGCGATGCCCGCATTGGCGAACACGATATCGAACTTGCCGAACTTTTCGGCGCCCTTCTTGATCGCGGCTTCGGTGGCGGCGATGTCAGTGGCATCGGCCGCCAGCGCGAGTGCGTTCGGCCCGAGCGCCTTCGCAGCGGCCTCGAGCGTCTCCTTGTTGCGCCCGGTGATCACCACCTTGGCGCCCTCGGCCACGAACAGTTTTGCCGTCGCAAGCCCGATGCCGCTATTGCCGCCGGTGATCAGTGCCGTCTTTTTGCTGAGCCTCACGCTCGCCTCCAGTGGTTGCATAATGAAACTACACTTGCGATCTAGGGCATATGGTTTTATGATGCAACCACACAAGCGCGTGATCGGCGCCGGGGATCCGGTCGAATGAGCGGGACGACACCGTGGTGAAACGAACGAGCTTCGAGGGCGATGCCTGCCCGATCGCACGGTCGCTGGAAGCGATCGGCGACTGGTGGTCGCTGCTGATCATCCGCGAGGCGCTGCGCGGCGTCCGCCGCTTCGGCGAATTCCAGAGCAAGCTCGGCATGGCGAAGAACATTTTGGCCGTGCGGCTGCGCTCGCTGGTCGAGCACGGCATCCTCGCGACCGCGCCCGCCTCCGACGGCAGCTCCTATCAGGAGTATGTGCTGACGGCGAAGGGCCGCGGCACCTTCCCGATCCTGGTCGCGCTCCGGCAATGGAGCGAGGCCTTCGACGATCGCCCGGAGGAAATCGCGACCATCCTGGTCGATCGCACGAAAGGCCGCCCGGTGCGGAAGCTCGAACTGCGCGCGGCGGACGGACGGTTGCTCAGCCAGGCCGACACCACCCTGAAGCCGCGCCCCGCGCAGCGCCGGCGGTCGGCGTGACGGATCCGCGCGTAGCCCGGATGAAGCGCAGCGCAATCCGGGAAAGTCTCTCCGCAACGGGACGCCCCGGATTTCGCGGCGCTCCATCCGGGCTACTTTAGAATCGCGCCCCTCACGAGCTTGCGCCTCGTCCGCAGCGTCGTTGCGAGCGAGGCGAAACAATCCAGACTGCGACCCGCCGAGGGATTCTGGATTGCTTCGCTACGCTCGCAATGACGACGTCGTGGGCCTTGTACAAAAGGTAGACAGCGTCAAAGATAGCTAGACACCCAGAGTGGCACCACCATGCCCCTACTCGCCATTGTCTTTTTTTCCATCTCCGGCAGCACCGAGAAGCTGGCGCATGCGATGGCACGCGGAGCGGAGGCTACGACGGACGTCGTGCTGTGTCGCATCACAGGCGACGACATCGTGTCAGGCCGCTTCCAGAACGAGACCCTACTGGAGGCGATTGACCTCGCCGATGCGGTCGCATTTGGCAGTCCAACCTACATGGGCGGACCCGCGGCGCAATTCAAAGCTTTTGCCGATGCATCAAGTGATCGATGGAGCCGGCAAAGATGGGCCAACAAGATCGCGGGCGGCTTCACCACGGGGGCCTGCGCGAGTGGCGATCAGCTCCACACGCTGACCTACTTTTCGATTCTGGCTGCGCAGCACGGCATGCTCTGGTGCGGACTTGATATTCCGGGAGGCGAGGATCCGAGCGGCCGCAATCGATTAGGCAGTCAGCTCGGGCTGGCGACACATTTGATCGACGGCGCGTTGCCCGGGAGCGATTTCAACACGGCCAAATATCTCGGCCAGCGATTGGCTCGGATGCCGCTTCGCAATAGCTAGCCGTATCGTCATTGCGAGCGCAGCGAAACAATCCAGAATCCCACTACAGAAAGACTCTGGATTGCTTCGCTTCGTTCGCAAAGCCGCGGGGCGGGCGGCGCGGTCAAATCTCTCACCGTCATCCTGAGGTGCTCGGCCTGCAACGCAGGGCGAGCCTCGAAGGGCGACAGCCCGGCTGCATCCTAGCCGTTCATCCGTCGAGGCTCCTGCGCGATGCCTGGCATCGCGCCACTCGCGCCTCAGGATGACGGGACTGATCGCCGCCGCGCCTTCACGACAGCTTGCGCCTGGTCCGCAGCCGCAAATGCTCGTCGGCCTCCAGCTGCGTCATTCCCAGGAGATGATGCAGCACGTCCAGTCTGTGGCGCTCGGCGAGCTTGCGCAGTACGGCCACCTGCTCGGCGATGAAGGCGACGGCCTCATCCGCCCCGCCCTCACCCGGTTCCTCGTGGCGCGCGCGTCCTTGCACGCCGGACGCGGCGCGCCCCCGTTTCTTTCTTGGCTTTGCCAACAGACCCCATCCGAATCCATGCCCCGCCGAAACTGTACGCTGACACCGACCGCAACTCCAAGGTGGTATTTTGCAACTTACCCGATATGAAACTTTTCCGATCCGGGAGCCTTTCAACACCCTCCGATTTGACAGCGGAGGCCTCACCACCCATGTTCGGGTCGAAGCGGCCGACGCGAATCTCGTCGAATTCGGCCCATAATTTCCCCGTAAGTTACTGGAACTACATGAATATCGTTATTGTGGAGTCGCCGGCGAAAGCCAAGACGATCAACAAATATCTGGGCTCGTCCTACGAGGTTCTGGCCTCGTTCGGCCATGTCCGCGACCTGCCCGCCAAGAACGGTTCCGTCGATCCGGACGCCAATTTCAAGATGATCTGGGAGATCGATCCCAAGGCGGCCGGCCGGCTCAATGACATCGCCAAATCGCTGAAGGGCGCCGACCGCCTGATTCTCGCCACCGACCCTGATCGCGAGGGCGAAGCCATCTCCTGGCACGTGCTGGAGGTGTTGAAGGAGAAGCGCGCGCTCAAGGATCACAAGATCGAGCGCGTGGTGTTCAACGCCATCACCAAGCAGGCCGTCACGGACGCGATGAAGCATCCGCGCCAGATCGACGGCGCGCTGGTCGACGCCTATATGGCACGCCGCGCACTGGATTATCTGGTCGGCTTCACCCTCTCCCCCGTGCTGTGGCGCAAGCTGCCCGGCGCCCGCTCGGCCGGCCGTGTGCAATCGGTGGCGCTGCGGCTGGTCTGCGACCGCGAGCTCGAAATCGAGAAATTCGTGGCGCGCGAATATTGGTCGCTGATCGCGACCCTGCTGACGCCGCGTGGCGATGCCTTCGAGGCGCGTCTGGTCGGCGCCGACGGCAAGAAGATCCAGCGCCTCGACATCGGCACCGGCGCGGAGGCCGAGGACTTCAAGAAAGCGCTCGAAGCCGCCGCCTACGCGGTGACCGCGGTCGACGCCAAGCCGGCCCGGCGCAATCCGCAGGCGCCCTTCACCACCTCGACGCTGCAGCAGGAAGCCAGCCGCAAATACGGCTTTGCGCCGGCACACACGATGCGGATCGCGCAGCGTCTGTATGAAGGCATCGACATCGGCGGCGAGACCACCGGACTCATTACTTATATGCGGACCGACGGCGTGCAGATCGATCCGTCCGCGATCACCCAGGCCCGCAAGGTGATCGGCGAGGATTACGGCAACGCCTACGTGCCGGAGGCCCCGCGCCAGTACCAGGCCAAGGCCAAAAACGCCCAGGAAGCGCACGAAGCGATCCGCCCGACCGACATGTCGCGGCGGCCCGACAGCATGAGCCGCAGGCTCGATTCCGATCAGGCCAGGCTCTACGAGCTGATCTGGAAGCGCACCATCGCGAGCCAGATGGAATCGGCCGAGTTGGAGCGCACCACGGTCGATATCACAGCCAAGGTTGGCGGCCGCACGCTGGAGCTGCGCGCCACCGGCCAGGTCGTCAAGTTCGACGGTTTCCTCGCGCTTTATCAAGAAGGCCGCGACGACGAAGAGGATGAGGATTCCCGCCGCCTGCCGGCGATGAGCCCGAACGACGCGCTGAAGCGGCAGTCGCTCGCCGTCACCCAGCATTTCACCGAGCCGCCGCCGCGTTTTTCGGAGGCCTCGCTGGTCAAGCGCATGGAAGAGCTCGGCATCGGCCGGCCCTCGACCTACGCCTCGATCCTGCAGGTCCTGAAGGACCGCGGCTACGTCAAGCTGGAGAAGAAGCGCCTGCACGGCGAGGACAAGGGCCGCGTCGTGGTCGCATTCCTCGAAAGCTTCTTCAGCCGCTATGTCGAGTATGACTTCACCGCTAATCTGGAAGAGCAGCTCGATCGCATCTCCAACAACGAGATCTCCTGGCAGCAGGTGCTGAAGGATTTCTGGACCGGCTTCATCGGCGCGGTCGACGAGATCAAGGATCTGCGCGTCGCGCAGGTGCTCGACGTGCTCGACGACCTCCTCGGACAGCACATCTATCCGCCGCGCACCGACGGCGGCGACATCCGGCAGTGCCCGAGCTGCGGCAACGGCCGGCTCAATCTGAAGGCCGGCAAGTTCGGGGCCTTCGTCGGCTGCTCGAACTATCCGGAATGCCGCTACACCCGTCAGCTCGCGGCCGACGGCGAGGCCAGCGCCGACCGGTCGCTGGGACAGGATCCTGATACGGGTCGCGACGTCTGGGTCAAGGCCGGCCGGTTCGGCCCCTACATCCAGCTCGGCGAGCAGAAGGACTATGCCGAAGGCGAGAAGCCGAAGCGCGCGGGCATCCCCAAGGGTACCTCGCCCGGCGATATCGAGCTCGAGCATGCGCTCAAGCTGTTGTCGCTGCCGCGCGAGATCGGCAAGCATCCGGAAACCGGCGAGCCGATCACCGCAGGCCTCGGCCGCTTCGGGCCGTTCGTCAAGCACGAGAAAACCTACGCCAGCCTGGAGGCCGGCGATGAGGTCTTCGACATCGGCCTCAACCGCGCCGTGACGCTGATTGCCGAGAAAATTGCCAAGGGCCCGAGCCGCCGTTTCGGCGCCGATCCCGGCAAGGTCATCGGCGATCATCCCACCCTCGGCACCGTCACGGTGAAGGGCGGCCGCTACGGCCCCTACGTCACCGCCGGCGGTGTCAACGCGACCATTCCCGGCGAGTTCGAGAAGGATTCGGTCACGCTGGCGCAGGCGATCGCGCTGATCGACGAACGCGCGGCCAAGGGTGGCGGCAAGCCGAAGAAGGCCGCCAAGCCTGCGAAGAAGGCGAAGGCCGCCAAAGCCGCCGATGGCGCGGACACCGCGCCAAAGCCGAAGAAACCGGCCGCGAAGAAAGCCGCGGCCAAAACCAAATCCGAATCCACCAGCAAGGCGCGCGCAGCCGTGTCGTCGACGGCCAAGACTTCGGCCGTCAAGGCGTCGGCGACCAAGGCCGTTGCCGCCAAAGCTCCGGCCAAGAAGAGTGCCGGCACGACTTAAGAGGCTAAGTGAAACGCAAGAATGACCGTGGCTTTCCCGACCGGGACGCCATCGTCGCCTTCATCAAGGCAAACCACGGAAATGTCGGCACCCGCGAGATCGCGCGGGAGTTCGGCCTGAAGAACGCCGATCGCGTCGAGCTCAAGCGCATGCTGCGCGAGCTCGCCGATGATGGTGTCGTCAAGAAAAAACGCCACAAGATCTCGGAGCCGGACAGCCTGCCGCCGACGCTCGTCGCTGACATCACCGGCCGCGACGCCGACGGCGAGCTGATCGCCTCCCCCACCGAATGGGACGAGGTCGAGAGCGGCGAGCCCCCCAAAATCATCATCCAGATGCCGCGCCGGCCCAAGCCCGGCACTGCAGCCGGCGTCGGCGATCGCGCGCTGCTGCGCGTCGAGCCCTCCAACGAGAGCGAAGGTCCGGCCTATCGCGGCCACATCATCAAGGTCTTCGACAAGACCAAGACCCGCATCCTCGGCGTGTTCCGCGAGCTTCCCGAAGGCGGCGGACGGCTGATCCCGGTCGACAAGAAGTCTGCCGACCGCGAGCTGAACATCGCCCCCACCGAGACCCACGGCGCGCAGGACGGCGACCTCGTCAGCGTCGATATCGTCCGCTCGCGCGGCTTTGGCCTGGCTTCCGGCCGCGTGAAGGAGAAGCTCGGCTCGGTCAAGTCGGAGAAGGCGATCAGCCTGATCGCGATCTACGCCCATGACATTCCGCTGCAATTCTCCCCCGCGGCGGAGCGCGAGGCGGAAGCGGCCGAGCCAGCCAATCTCAGGGGACGCGAGGATTGGCGCGACGTTCCGCTCGTCACCATCGATCCGCCCGACGCCAAGGATCACGACGACGCGGTGCATGCGCAACCCGATCCCGATCCGAACAACAAGGGCGGGTTCATCGTCGACGTCGCCATCGCCGATGTCAGCTTCTACGTCCGGCCGGGCACCGCGCTCGACCGCAACGCGCTCGACCGCGGCAACTCGGTCTATTTCCCCGACCGCGTCGTGCCGATGTTGCCCGAGCGCATCTCCAACGATCTCTGTTCGCTGGTGCCGGGCGAACCGCGCGGCGCGCTCGCGGTGCGGATGATCATTGCCCCGGACGGGCGCAAGCGTTCGCACAGCTTCCACCGCATCCTGATGCGCTCCGCGGCCAAGCTGAATTACGCGCAGGCACAGGCCGCGATCGACGGACGGCCCGACGATACCACCGGTCCCCTGCTCGAGCCCATCCTGAAGCCGCTTTATGCCGCCTATGCCTGCGTCAAGCGCGCCCGCGACGAGCGCGATCCGCTCAATCTCGACCTGCCCGAGCGCAAGATCCTGCTCAAGAGCGACGGCACCGTCGATCGCGTCATCGTCCCGGAGCGGCTGGACGCGCACAGGCTGATCGAGGAGTTCATGATCCTCGCCAACGTCGCGGCCGCCGAGATGCTCGAGAAGAAATCGCTGCCGCTGATCTACCGCGTCCATGACGAACCGACGCTGGAGAAGGTCCACGCCCTCGCAGAGTTTTTGCAGACGCTCGACGTTCCCTTCGCCAAAACTGGCGCGCTGCGCCCCGCTCTGTTCAACCGCGTGCTGGCGCAGCTCGAAGGCCACGACCACTTCCCACTGGTGAGCGAAGTCGTGCTGCGCGCGCAGGCGCAGGCCGAATATTCCGCGGAGAATTACGGCCATTTCGGCCTGAACCTGCGCCGCTACGCGCACTTCACCTCGCCGATCCGCCGCTATGCGGACCTCGTCGTGCACCGCGCGCTGGTCCGCGCGCTCGGCCTTGGCGAGGGTGCGCTGCCCGACAGCGAGACGCCGGAAACCTTAAGCGAAGTCGCAGCCCACATCTCGGTGACCGAGCGGCGCGCGATGAAGGCGGAGCGCGAGACGGTCGACCGGCTGATCGCGCATCACCTCGCCGACCGGATCGGGTCGACATTCCAGGGCCGCGTCTCCGGCGTCACGCGCGCCGGCCTGTTCGTCAAGCTCGCCGATACCGGTGCCGACGGGCTGATCCCGATCAGGTCCTTGGGCACGGAATATTTCAACTATGACGAGGGCCGCCACGCCCTGGTCGGCACGCGCAGCGGCACCATGCATCAGCTGGGTGACGTGGTCGACGTCCGGCTGATCGAAGCAGCCCCGATCGCAGGCGCGCTGCGCTTCGAGCTGCTGTCGTCGAGCGGCGAGACCGCACCGCGCGGCCGCAGGTCATCCAGTCCGCAGCGCCGTCCCTCGTTCAAGGCGCATCCCGGACGCAGCCCGAGCAAGCGCAAGCCGGAGAAGAAATCCGGCAAGGCGAAGAAGGGCAAAAGCAAGGGCAAGAGCGGAAAGGGCAAGGCCTGGTAGCGATGAACACGGTCCCAAAAATCTGGACGCGCGAGACCGGCCTGATCGAAAAGCGCGATCTTTGGAGCGCGATGCGGCGCGGCTTTCGCGGCCGCTGCCCGCGCTGCGGCGAAGGCAAGCTGTTCCGCGCCTTCCTGAAGACGGCGGACAATTGTTCGGCCTGCGGCCTCGACTTCACCCCGCATCGTGCCGACGATCTGCCCGCCTATCTTGTCATCGTCATGGTCGGCCACGTCGTGGTGCCTTCCATTTTGTGGATCGAGACCAATTACACCACGCCGGTCTGGCTCAGCTTTGCGGCTTATCTGCCCTTCACCTTCGTTGCCTCGCTGGCATTGTTGCAGCCGGTGAAGGGAGCTGTGGTCGGCTTGCAATGGGCTCTGCGCATGCACGGGTTTGACGACAGCCCGCCGGATGGTATTCCGCCGGTGTAGGCCAAATAAGCAAAAGCGGTTTCGGGTGAGGACATGACGGATATTGCGCAAGGGGAAAAGGCCAAGATTCACGAGGGCAAGGAAGCCGACCACCATCCCTATTTCCGCCCGAAGGATGCCGCAACACTGATCCTGGTCGATCGCAGCGGCGCCATTCCAAAGGTTCTGGTCGGCAAGCGCCACGACAAGGTGGTGTTCATGCCCGGAAAATTCGTCTTCCCCGGCGGCCGTGTCGACAAGGACGACCATCGCGTGCCCTGCGCGGCGCCCATCACGCCCGAGCTGGAAGCCAACCTCGCCAAGGGCAGTCCGAAGACACCGGCCTCGCGCGCGAAGTCGCTGGCGATCGCCGCGATCCGCGAGGCCTGCGAGGAGACCGGCCTTTGCCTCGGCCGCAAGGCGGAGGGCAAAGTGCCGAAGCTCGAGGGCAACTGGAAGCCGTTTGCGGATGCCGGCCTGTTGCCTGACCCATCAAGCCTGTTCCTGATCGCGCGCGCGATCACCCCGCCCGGCCGCGTCAAGCGGTTCGATACGCGCTTCTTTACGGCGGATGCCTCCGCGATCACCCACCGCGTCGAGGGCGTGATTCATGCGGACGCTGAGCTGGTCGAGTTGGTCTGGGTCGAGCTCGGCTCAAAGCCGCTTGCCGATCTGCATCCGATGACGCGCAACGTGCTCAACGAGCTCGACACCCGCCTTGCCACCGGCCCGCTCCGCCACGACGCGCCGGTGCCGTTCTTCCATTTCTACGGCGGCAAGATGCAGAAGGATGTCTTGAGCTGACCCAGCCGCAGATTTTTTGAGGCCCGCTCACGCGATCAGCACATTCAAGGCCGCACCTCTGAAGGCGCGGTCTTCGCTGCCGCCTTGCCCGTGACCGATCGCCCAATGCCGCGGCCACGAAAGCTGCTCCAGGCCTTGCGCCGCCGCAGCAGTGAACGACGACCAGAGGGAGGAGTTGTGATGGCGGTACAGGAGACCGCCGGGACCCATATCCGGATAGATCGTGACGTGGATATCGAAACCGTCGCCTGCTGGAAGATCAGGTCCAAACCAATAGGAC
The DNA here is from genome assembly GCF_055807395.1 of Bradyrhizobium sp. Kon10. NCBI lineage: Bacteria > Pseudomonadati > Pseudomonadota > Alphaproteobacteria > Hyphomicrobiales > Nitrobacteraceae > Bradyrhizobium > Bradyrhizobium sp. Kon10. The sequence goes on from NZ_JBVVOZ010000014.1 coordinate 127,565, forward strand.
GGACTACGCCCCGGCTGACGACCAACGATCGCTGTCAGGGTTTGCTTCGGCCCGCGGAGCCCGAGCCAGAACGGCGCGATCGAACCAGGCGCGAAGGCCGTCAAAATCGTCTGGGCTGACGCGACATCGGTCGCGGCGCTTTGCCCCAACAGTCTCAGCTCGATCCGACCTCCGCTCTGCACACACCCGCTCAACGGCGCTTCGACATCTCCGAGCGGCAGCTCTCTCCACCCGGCAGGATCAGGATCGGGCAACGGCCATTCCATCCGCTCCCTGACGGCGCCGTCGATATCGAGCACCTGATAACGCAAGCCTTGCTCGTCAAGCGCAGCCTGAACGCAATGCAGGTACTCGACGCCTTCCGGCATCCTGTGAGCCGTTCCCGCGCCCGCCGTGCAAATCTGCAGGACGCCGCGATGCGCCTGCACGTCGAAGGCGAGGATGTGGCTGCACAGATAGGCCAGCACGTTTTGGTTCACCAGGATATCCCAAAACGGGCGAGCATATTCGTGGCCGATCTCGCGCTGATAAGTCCCCGTAAAGCCGTTGATCGGAAATACCGGATGATGGCCAAGCACGAGCTTGTGTCGGGCGTCGCCATGTTCCCGGAGCGTTGCTTCCAGCCAGGCGAGTTCGACATGGCCTTCACCGCCAAGGCCGCTCCAGAGTGTGTTGACGAACACCATCAAGAGGTCGCCGCGCCGCACGAAATAGGAGAGGCCGGCTTGCCCCGGGGGCCCATTGTTCGGCAGGTCCAGCACCGCGCGAAACACTGCCTCGCTCATCGGATCATAGGTCGTGTGATTGCCGGTTGTGTGCCAGATCGGGGTGGCCGCACGGTCGAGCCATGCCATTTCCGTATCCAGCCAGTAGCGCCACTGCGCGCGCAGCACGCCCGGATCGGGCGTTAGTCCGATGATTTCATCGCCCGGAAACAGAATGAATTCAGGTTGCGGTCTTAGACGTTGAACGACCGCATTGACCGAGGCGAAGGTCTGTTCGTGCGGTGCAGCGGGCACGCCCGAACAGGAGTCGCCATAGAGAAGAAATTGGTGGCCCTTGCCGCGCGGCAGAATCGCGGGAATGGAATCGTTCACTGAGGTCTTTGCCTTCCATTGCGGTGTTCGGCCGCGAGGATGGCAATTTCCGCAATGGGTAGCAACAGCTCGTGACTGGCCTTAATCAGGAATCATCAGGCTCGGTCCCGACATAGTCGCGCACCGGAAGCTTCAGCGACCGCCCGAGCTCGTTGGCGAACTGGTTGGCCTCGTCGCGTTTGGTGAAGCTCGTCAGCGCGATGGCCTCGGTGCCCTTGTTGCCGCAGAGATTGACGTCATAGCTCGTGAGCTCCGGATCATCATCGTCGGTAATGCTGACGAAGTGATAGTCGGCGAGATTGCGGTGATTGCGAATGTTCAGCGGGCCGAACTGCCTGGTGATGACGATCTGGCGCAGCGTCTCGTTGAGCACGACAAAAGTGCGAAACGTCAGCAGGATGAGGCCGGGGATGCCGACGAGCAGCCCGAGCCCCGTGAACACCAGCACCGGCACGAGGTCGTCGGCCAGTCTTCCGAAACCGGAAAAATCCTGGCGCAGGCCGAGGCCGACGTTCCACAGCAGATAGGCGCTTGCCGCCAGCAGCGGCAGCGACAGCAGCCGCCCGATCCAGGGCATCGGCCGGTCGATACGGACGATCCTGTCATCGGTCATTGCGTCGGCCATGTCATGTTTCCTCACGAGCTCATGGCTTGGTCGGCGCGAGCGGCGGATCGGTTCGAGGCGTCAGCCCCACTCTCCACCGTCATTCCGGGGCGCGCCTCTTGGCGCGAGCCCGGAATCCATCTCTCCACGATGTCTGCGGTCTGATGGATTCCGGGCTCGCCGCTACGCGACGCCCCGGAATGACGGGATTGTGCTGAAGGTGTCGCGAAAAACAAAATAATCTTCCCGCGCCTCCCGATGGCGGAGTTCCGCGGCATCCCTATGTCTTCGGCGACAACACCCAGAACGGACACCGCGCGATGGCACAACGGCAACTCAAGCTTGGCGCGTTCATGCGCCCGATCAGCATCCACACCGGCGCTTGGCGCTATCCGGGGGCCTGGCCGGACGCCAATTTCAATTTCGGCCACATCAAGACGCTGATCCAGAAGCTCGAGGCCGGCAAGTTCGATGCCTTCTTCATGGCCGATCACCTCGCCGTCCTGAACATGCCGGTCAACGCGCTCAAGCGCAGCCACACCGTGACCTCGTTCGAGCCCTTCACGCTGCTGTCGGCGCTCTCCGCCGTCACCGCGCGGATCGGGCTGATCGCGACGGGATCGACCACCTTCGACGAGCCCTATCATGTGGCGCGGCGCTTCGCCTCGCTCGACCATCTCAGCGGCGGCCGCGCGGGCTGGAACATCGTCACCACATCCAATCCGGACGCGGCGCTGAATTTCGGCCTCGACGACCACATGGAACATGCCGAGCGCTACAAGCGCGCCCGCGAGTTCTACGACGTCGTCACCGGCCTGTGGGATTCCTTTGCCGATGACGCCTTCGTGCGCGACGTCGAAAGCGGGCTGTTCTTCGATCCGTCGAAAATGCACGTGCTCGACCACCAGGGCAAATATCTGAAAGTCCGCGGCCCCCTCAACATCGCCCGTCCCGTGCAGGGCTGGCCGGTGATCGTGCAGGCCGGCGCGTCCGAAGACGGAAGGCAGCTCGCGGCCGAGACCGCGGAAGCCGTGTTCACCGGCGGCGGCAGCCTCGCGGATGCACAGAAGCTCTATGCCGACATCAAGGGCCGCATGGAGAAGGTCGGCCGCGACCCCGAGCACCTCAAGATCCTGCCCGGCGCCTTCGTCGTGGTCGGCGACAGCGTCGACGAAGCCAGGGAGAAGCGCGCCCTGCTCGACAGCCGCGTGCATTACGACAGCGCCATCGCCTCGCTCTCGGTGATCCTCGGCACCGATGCCTCCGGCTTCGATCCCGACGGCCCGCTCCCCGAAATCCCGGAGACCAACGCCAGCAAGAGCGGGCGGCAGCGGATGGTCGATCTCGCCGCCCGCGACAAGCTCACCGTGCGCCAGCTCGCCCAGCGCGTCGGCGGCTATGGCGGGCTCGCCTTCGTCGGCACCGCCAAGACCATCGCCGACCAGATGGAGGAATGGCTGGTCGGCCGCGGCTCCGACGGCTTCAACATCATGTTCCCGTTCGTCCCGGCGGGCCTCGACGATTTCGTCGACAAGGTCGTCCCGGAGCTGCAGCGCCGCGGGATTTTCCGCAAAGACTATGAAGGGCCCACTTTGAGGGACAATCTGGGCCTGCCGCGACCGAAAAACCGGTTCTTCGAGGGGTGATTGGGCCGATTTGAGTAGTTCTTGGGCCCAAAAACCTTGACACCAAGCGGTTTCTGGCTAGGTTGCCGGCCAACGCGGGCCGTTTGGCCGGCTCCAGATTCCCCTATTTCCTGAGGTTCAGAACATGGCCAAAGCGGTCACCATCAAGGTCAAGCTCGTGTCCTCGGCCGACACCGGTTTTTACTACGTCGCCAAGAAGAATTCGCGCACCATGACCGACAAGCTGGTCAAGAAGAAGTACGACCCGGTCGCGCGCAAGCACGTCGAATTCCGCGAATCCAAGATCAAGTAACATCGCGGGACGTTGAAGACTTTTGCGGGGCCCTTGCGGGCCCCGTTTCATTTTTGGCCTCCCCTCGCGACCAAAACGTGCGAGCGCGCCAGCGCGCGACGTCCGCGCACGAGACCAAAGTTGACGCGCTACGCTTTCTCCGCGCCGTCATTGCGAGGAGCTCTTGCGACGAAGCAATCCAGAGTGCCTGCGCGCAGGGATTCTGGATTGCTTCGCTTCGCTCGCAATGACGAATGTGGTTGAGCGCGCGGTCCCTCTCGCCAGGGCCGTTCGACGAAGGCAGGCCGGGCCGGGAGAGACAGCAGGGCGATCGCATATGGCATTTTCGGCGGTCTGAGCGCGCGCCTCGCGCCTTCGAGACGACCGCTTCGCGGTCTCCTCAGGATGAGGCTAAGCGGCATCGGAGCCCGTTGAAACTCCTGCCGCACACTCGGTCCTCATCCTGAGGGCCCGCCGAAGGCGGGCGTCTCGAAGGATGGCCACAGAGAAATCGGCTCCATATGCGATAGCCCTGGGAGAGGCAGGGTGAACGGCCCGCTAGCCCAAGCGTTATCGCGAACGCCCGCCCCTCCTCGAGGTCTGCATTTCAATGGGCGATGTGAGTCAACCGGAGCTTGACCATGACAGCACCACTTCACCCGCCCGGTCCTGAAGCTGCACTGACCACGCCCCCTTCGGCCGCAGCAGCGCGAACGCAACCTTCCACGCTGATTTCTCACAATTTCAGCACGCCGCGTCAGACAACGCACTACATCGCGTGCGGGCCGGCCAACGGACCGTTGATGATCTTCCTTCACGGCTGGCCGAGCATCGGTTTGATGTGGCGCGCCCAGATGGACGCATTCGCCGCCGACGGCTGGCACTGCGTCGCGCCTGATCTGCGCGGCTTCGGCGGCTCCTCCGCGCCTGCATCCAACGACGCTTACGCCATCGAGGAAGTCGTGGCGGACATGACAGAGCTCCACGACCATCTCGGCGGCAAGCCTGCGATCTGGGTCAGCCACGACTGGGGCGTTGTCGTGGCCGCTGAGTTGGCGGCGCATGAGCCGGAGCGCAGCCGTGGCGTCGTATTGACCTCGCTGGCCTATCAGCCCGACGGGCACGCCTTGCGCACGGTCGTCCCTCTGGTAGACCGGACGATCTATCCGGCTGACCAGTATCCTGATGGTCAATGGGACTACTACCGCTACTACGCGACGCATTTCGAGGCGGCGGTCGCCGACCTCGATGCAGACCAGGCGGCATCGCTGGCTTCGATCTTCCGGCGAGGCGATGCCGCGGGCGTCGGCAAGGTTTCGCCGAATGCGGTGGTCACGCGCAACGGCGGGCGCTTTGGCGCCGCGCACCGCGCACCCCTCATTCAACCTGACCCGGCTCTGTGGCCGCCCGCGGACTTCGACGTGCTGGTGCAGGCGTTCAGGGTTCACGGCTTCCGTCCCTCCTGCGCGTGGTACCTGAACGATGAGGCCAACATCGCGTACGCGCGCCGGGCGCCGAATGGCGGCCGCCTCTCGCAGCCGGTGCTGTTCGTCAACGGCGACTTTGACCAGATCTGCAGCATCACCGGAAATCGCCAAGGCGATCCGATGCGCGCGGCCTGCGCGGACCTTACCGTGAGCAGTCTACCCTCGGGACACTGGCTTCCGCTGGAACGCAAGGCCGAACTCATCCAGGCCATCCGCAGCTGGCTGGTGAGCAAAAATCTTTGATGGCGGCAGCGCAGGACGTCCCGGGCTGCGCGCACTGAGCCCACGCCGTAGTCGCGGATTGAACAACGCCAGCTGCACATGCACCGGCCCGACCAAGACACGGTCGCATAATCAGCAGCTTTCCTACCCGTGGATTGTTTCGCCACGCTCGAGCATCGCTACGAACTCCGCAATCTTGCGCGCCCTCGTCTCCGCTTTTTTGACGTTGCCTATTCGGTACAGGATTGCGTAGCGATTTCGACTATTCACTGTTGCAAAGAATGCGGACGCCTTCGGGTTGTTGTCCAGCGCCTTCTGGAGGTCGACGGGGACTTCGGCCTGACTCGCCGGAGCGTAGGCGCCCTCCCACCGGCCATCTGCTTTTGCGGCTTCGATTTGCGCCAGGCCCGCAGGTCTCATACGCCCTTCCTTGATGAGCGCGAGCGCTCTGTTGCGGTTCAGCGCCGACCACTTGCTACGCGATTTGCGTGGCGTGAAGCGAACTAGCCAGTGTTGGTCGTCATACTTTTCCAGCTTTCCATCGATCCATCCGTGGCAGAGCGCAGCGTCGACCGCTTCTGCTTTCGTCAGTTTCGCTACCGTCGCCGTCTTCTTGGCGAACTTGATCCAGAGGCCGACCGCATCAGCTGGTTGAGCCGCGAGCCATCTTTCGAATGATTTTTGATCTGCGAAGCCAAGAACCGGCAAGCCTGATCGTTCTTCCGTCATGCAGAGCCCTGCTTCTCCAATCGACCGGGACCGGTACTGCCTAATCCGTGCCGAGGTCCACACGCGCAATTGCCGTCTCTCGCTGCCAAACGGTTCCATCACGTCGCACGAAATCCGGATTGCGCTGCGCTCCATCCGGGCTACGGAAATTCCATCCGCTCGCTTGTAGCCCGGATGGAGCGCAGCGCAATACCATCCCCATGGCATGCAGTTCGGTCCGGCGACAGCCTATGCCGTCCGCAGCAGCGGGGGCGCGGTCGGCCGGATCAGCGCAAACGCGATCTGGACGATGCCGGCGGCAAGCCCGACCGCGACGCCGATCCGCCAGGCCATGTTGTAGGATCCGAGCGCATCGTAGATCAGCCCGCCACCATAGGCGCCGACGAAGCTGCCGAGCTGGTGGCTCATGAAGGCGAGGCCCTGGATCATCGCCTGCCATTGCAGGCCGAACATCTCCGCGACCGCGCCCGCGACCAGCGGCCCGACGCCGAGCCAGAGAAAACCCATCAGCGCGCCGAACACCAGCGTCGAGGCCTCCGTGGGAGGCAGCATGAAATACCAGGCCAGCACCAGCGAGCGCGTGGCGTAGATGCCGCCGAGCAGCGCGAGCTTGTTCCAGCGCTGGCCGGCCCAGCCGAAGAACAGCGAACCCAGCACGTTGAAGCCGCCGATCACCCCCAGCGTCTTGGCGCTCAGCATCGGGTCCATGCCGCAGATCAACAGATAGGACGGCAAATGCGTGGTGATGAAGACGAGCTGCATGCCGCACACGAAATAGGCGGCCGTCATCACCACGAAGGAGGCGTTGCCGAACGCCGTGGTGGTGGCCGTCGCGGCCGAGACATCGCCGAGCCCGCTGCTCTTCGGCAGCGGAATCCGGTCGATCCGGCCGGCAAACCACGCCGCCGGCAGCATCAGCAGCGACAGCAGCGCGAATCCGCCGAGCCCGAACCGCCAACCATAGCTTTCGGCCAGCACCTGCCCGATCGGTGCCGACAACAGCGCGCCGAGCGATCCCGCCGCGGAGACGATGCCGAGCGCGGTCGAGCGCACGCTTTCGGGCGCCGCGCGCGCCCCGACCGACATCGCCATCGCCGCGGCGGTGCAGGCGAGCGAAATGCCGATCAGCACCCCTGCCCCGATCATCACCGAGATCATGCCTTGGGCGCCCGTCAGCAGCGCGAGGCCGGCGATGTAGAGCAGCGCACCGGCCATCATGATGACGCGAAAGCCGTAACGCACCGTGAGTGCGCCCGCGAGCGGCTGGAGGAAGCCCCAGGCGAGGTTCTGCACCGCGATTGCCAGCGTGAAGTCCGACACGGAGATGCCGACGTCATGGGTCAGCGGCTGCATGAAGATGCCGAGCGACTGCCGCAGGCCCATGCTGAGCGTCAGCATCAGCGAGGCGCCGATCAGGATCGGCAGCGTCGGGCGAAGCGCTTGCAGCAGCGGCATGGTTGATCTCCCTTTTTTCTTGTTCTGGCGGCACGCTTGACGTGATCGACGCGGTGCGACTTGATTACACCGATCTGTGTAATATAGAATGCAGCGGCGCGCCGCTGTCAAGGCGCTTGTTACACAGGTCTGTGTTATGCCGTCTGCCGAAAAATCCGACATGAAGGAACGCATCCTCAAGACCGCCGACAGACTGTTCTATCTGCAAGGCATTCGCGCCATCGGCGTCGACACCATTGCGGCCGAGATCGGCATCAGCAAGCGCACGCTCTACAACCACTTCCCGTCCAAGGACGCGCTGATCGCCGCCTACCTCGAACGCCGCTTCGTGCGCCCGCCGCCATCGCAACCCGCAGCTTCGGCGAAGTCGGCGCTCGATCAGATCCTTGCGACCTTCGATTCGCTGGAGCGGCGCTTCGCGTCTTCAGATTTTCGCGGCTGCCCGTTCGTGAACGCGGTTGCCGAAGTCGGCGGAGAAGTCCGCACCGTGAAGAAGATCGCCAAGGCCTTCAAGGAGAGCCGCCGGCTCTGGTTTCGCGACCGCCTGACCGAGCTCGGCGTTGCGGACGCGGAGGCGCTGGCCACGCAGCTCGTGCTGCTGGTCGACGGCTCCATCGCGCAGGACCTCGTCCGCGACGACCCCGCAATGGCCCGCGCAGCCAAGGAAGCCGCGAAGGTGCTGCTGCGGAATGCGGGGGTGGATGTGGGGGAGCACAAGCGCGCGCCAAAATAATCAGTGTCGTCCCGGCGAAGGCCGGGACCCATAACCACAAAAAGCAATTTGACGAGAACTCGTGGTTGCCAGCTCGCCCATAAGCCCTTCTTGGGATTATGGGTCCCGGCCTGCGCCGGGACGACGCTGGTCATGGAGCGACAGCATTCGTCTTAGATCGGCATCACTGCCCGATGATAAATTAATGCTCCTGTTTTGCCCGACGAGTCAAACGGCATTGCGGTTCAGCGCAGGTCCTTGCACGACGCACGTAAGCCGTTGATCCCGCTAGCGCCGGCTACTGTGCATGGGGTTGTTTTCGCGTCTTTTATGTTCGGCCCGTCTCACGCCGCGTGCGAGACGACCCGATTTCGCCCGTCATGCTTGGCGCGGTACAGCGCGGTGTCGGCGCGCTTGAGCACGTCGGCCACCGCCTCGCCCTTCTGCTCCAGCGTGGTGAGGCCGATCGAGATCGTGACCTCGATGCGCTTGGTGCCCTTGTGGACGGCGAAGGGCTCGCCGGCGATCGAGCGGCGCAGGCGCTCTGCGACCATGCCGGCCACGTGGAGATCGGTCTCCGGCATCACGATGACGAACTCCTCGCCGCCGTAGCGGCAGGCGAGATCGATGCCGCGGATCGACTTGCGCACCCGCACGGCGAATTCGCGCAGCACGTCGTCGCCGGCGTCGTGGCCGTAATTGTCGTTGATCGATTTGAAATAGTCGATGTCGAGGATCATCAGCGCCAAGGGCTTGCCGCGGGTCGCGGCCTGTTCGGCGAGCGTCGCCAGATGGCTCTCCATGTAGCGGCGGTTGTGCAGGCCGGTGAGCGCGTCGGTGATCGCCATCTCGATCGAGTTCTGGACGTTGTCGCGCAGATGATCGGTGTAGCGGCGGCGGCGGATCTGGGTGCGGGCGCGCGCCAAAAGCTCGGTCTTGTCGATGGGACGCAGCAAATAGTCGTTGACGCCGATCTCGAGGCCGCGGAGCAGCCGCGTCGCGTTCTCGGCCTCCGCGATCGCGAGGATCGGCACGTGCCGGGTGCGTTCGAGCGAACGCGCCTGGCTGCACAGCCGCAGGCCGTCGAAATTGTTGAGATCGAGCGAGACGATCAGCAAATCGTAATTGCCTTCGGCTGCGTGGAACAGCGCTTCCGTCGGATTGGGCTCGACGTCGACCGTGTGCTCGGCCGCGAGCAGCGTCGCCAGCCGCTCATAGGAGGACTGGCGGTCGTCGACCAGCAGAATGCGGCCGCCCTTGCCGGTATCGGCCACCGCGGTGCGCTCCGGCGCCTGCATGCCGATCTCGAGCGAGGTGACGGCGCGCATGCGCAGCTCGTCCGTCATCATCTTCAGCCGTGTCAGCGAGCGCACCCGCGCGATCAGCACGACATCGGACACGGGCTTGGTCAAAAAGTCGTCGGCGCCGGCCTCGAGCCCGCGGTTGCGGTCGGCGGGGCTGTCGAGCGCGGTGACCATCACGATTGGAATGTGGTGGGTGGTGGGATCGGACTTGAGGCGGCGGCAGACCTCGAAGCCGTCCATGTCGGGCATCATGACGTCGAGCAGGATGATGTCGCATTCGGCGCGGGCACAGATCGCCAGCGCCTCGTTGCCGTTCGACGCGGTCATCACGTCGAAATATTCGGCGGAGAGACGGGCCTCTAACAGTTTGACGTTGGCAGGGACGTCATCGACGACGAGGATACGCGCGGACACTCTGAACTCACTTCCTATCCGATGAAACGCCGGACCGTCTCAATGAATTTGCCGACCGAGATCGGCTTGGACAAATAGGCTTCGCAGCCGCCCTCGCGGATGCGCTCTTCGTCGCCCTTCATGGCGAAGGCCGTGACCGCGACGACGGGAATGGCGCGCAGCTCCGGATCGTCCTTGATCCAGCGCGTCACCTCCAGCCCCGAGACCTGCGGCAGCTGGATGTCCATCAGCACGAGGTCGGGTCGCATCTTGCGAACGAGGTCGAGCGCCTCGTAGCCGTTGCTGGTGCCCGAGGTCTGGTAGCCGTGCGCCTCCAACAGGTCGCGGAAGAGCTTCATGTTGAGCTCGTTGTCTTCCACGATCAGGACGGTCTTAGCCATCCCGTCCTCCTGATTGGCAAGGAGAGCAATGCATGTGACGCCTCAGGCGCCGCTTGCCGGCGCTTCGAAAACTGGATTCAAACTAGCCTCAGATTCGCTTGAGTTTCGTTAAACTCGACGGCCGACTTTCTGCGATGTGGTTTCCAGTTGCTTGCCTGGGGGCCGCAAGACCCGGACAAGACTCGGTCGCCAGAGACTTGGTCGCAAGACTCGGGCATGATGAGCTCAAAGTAGACACCGAAAGTTAACGGAAAGGCAAACCGGGCCCGTGAAAAAGCCTGTTCACAACCCTCGCGAAGTCGCTGAAATCGTTGCGATTCAGGCGCTGTCCTTCGTCGCTGGCGATTCGGAGCGGCTGGGCCTGTTCCTAGCTGAGACAGGCGTCGGTCCGGAGAGCCTTCGCAACGCCGCGTCGGACCCGAATTTCCTGCTCAGCGTGCTCGATTTCGTGATGCGCGACGATGCCACCGTGAAGGCGTTTGCGACCGCATCGGAACTACACCCCACCAACGTTGCCGCAGCGCGGCAGGTGCTGGGCGATGCGCTCGGCGACCGCACCTGGGAGCGCGACGTGCCGTGAGCGCCTCCGATCCGGCCGGGCCTCGCTGCTTCTGCCGGGATTGTCTGGCCGATCTGGACATGGGCGTGCGGCGGTGCTCCGCCTGCGGTTCCCCCCGCCTCGTCCGCCACCGCGCGCTGTCGGCGCTGACCATCGCCCATATCGATTGCGACGCCTTTTATGCGACGGTCGAGAAGCGCGACAATCCCGAGATCGCCGACAAGCCCGTCATCATCGGCGGTGGCAAGCGCGGCGTGGTGTCGGCGGCCTGCTATATCGCGCGCACCTATGGCGTGCGCTCGGCGATGCCGATGTTCAAGGCATTGGAAGCTTGCCCGCATGCAACCGTGATCCGGCCCGACATGGCAAAGTATGTGCGGGTCGGCCGCGAGGTGCGGCAGGCCATGCAGGCGTTGACGCCGCTGGTCGAGCCGCTGTCGATCGACGAGGCCTTTCTCGATCTCTCCGGCACCGAGCGGGTTCACGGGATGATCCCGGCGAAGGTGCTGGCGCGCTTTGCCCGCCACGTCGAGCGCCACATCGGCATCAGCGTCTCGGTCGGCCTGTCCTGCAACAAGTTTCTCGCCAAGATCGCCTCCGATCTCGACAAGCCGCGCGGCTTTGCCGCGCTCGACCAGGAAGAGGCGCGCGTGATGCTGGCTTCGAGGCCGGTCGGCTTCATTTTTGGCGTGGGGCCAGCGACCCAGGAGCGCCTGGGGCAGCGCGGCTTCCGTATCATCGCCGATCTCCAGAACGCCGATGAGATCGAGATGATGCGGCAGTTTCCCAGCGAGGGCCGCAGGCTGTGGCGGCTCGCGCGCGGCATCGACGACCGCCGCGTCGAGCCAGACCGCGGCGCCAAGACGATTTCGAGCGAGACCACGTTCGAGACCGACATCCGCGACTTCGCGACGCTGGAACGTATTTTGTGGCGGCTGTGCGAGAAGACGTCGTCGCGGCTCAAGGGCGGCGAGCTCGCGGGCTCGACCGTCACGCTGAAGCTGAAGACCGCCGATTTCCGCCAGCGCACGCGCTCGCAGTCAATCGCGGCGCCCACGCAGCTCGCCGCAAAGATTTTCGCGATCTGCCGCGAGATGCTGGCCAAGGAGATCGACGGCACCGCCTTTCGCCTGATGGGCGCCGGCGTCAGCGCGCTGCGTGAAGGCTCGGTCGCCGACGACACCGACATGCTCGACCGCCGCGCCGCGCACGCCGAGCGCGCAGTGGACAGCCTGCGGAAGAAATTCGGCAGCGCCGCGGTCATCCGCGGCATTGCGTATGAAGGGCCGGAGAAGGCGGAGGAGTGAGCGGCCTCAATCCGCGACCGCGATCGCCTCGATCTCGATCATCCATTCGGGTGCGGCGAGCGCAGAGACGCCGACGAGAGTCGAGGCCGGCGGCTCCATGCCTTGGAAGAAGACGCTGCGGGCCTTGCCGATGATGGGGCGCAGCTCCGGCTTGTAATTCACGACGAAGGTCGTGATCTTGACGATGTTGGCGTAGCTCGCACCGGCCGCTTTCAGGGCGTGGCCGAGATTCTGCATCACCTGGGTCGTCTGCGCGGCGATATCGCCCTCGCCGACGATCCGCCCCTCTTCGTCAACTGACACCTGGCCCGAGATGTAGATGGTCCGCGGGCCCGTTGCGGTCACGACGTGCGAATACGCTGGATTGTGATGTAGGCCGCTGGGACGGAGGTGATCGAGTTTGGGCATGGGCTGGCTCCCGAGGTTTTGTGGTTGGGAGCAGACTAGCGGGAGACGCAGCGGAGAACCAGCCGCCATTCGAGTAGCTCTTGCGACGAAGCCATCCAGAATCTTTCCGCCGAGAGATTCTGGATGGCTTCGCTACGCTCGCAATGACGGCGAAAGCTCAATTGCAGGGCTTGCTGTCCTTGACCTCGAACTTGCCCATCGCGCCGGAGATCACGAAATCATTGTAGTCGAGCACGAGCTGGCGGGAGACGCCGTTCTCGTAGAGCTCGAACGACATCGCATAGACCGGCGTCTGCTCGCCTTCCTTCTGCTGGACGTCGCGGTCGAAATAGCTGACGGTGACCGGCCAGCGCTTGAGCGACTTCATGTGCTCGTCCGACGTCGTCGGATCGGGCGAAGCGGTGCGATCGGCCGGGATCGGCTGGCCGATGACGGTCAGCGTGTTGTAGACTTTCTGGCCATCGTCGGAGCCGTCATATACGGAGAGCTCCAGCAGCGGCTTGCCCTCCTTGGCGGCGGCGATGATGCGCTGGATCTGCTCGGTCGGGAACACGATCTTGCCGTCGAGGGTGAAATTCTTCGGTGCCGGCAGCTTCAGCTTGACGTTGATGTGGTCGCCGTCGCGCTCCGCCGAGCCATCAACCTGGCCGGAATCGGCCTCGTTCATCCGCGTCTCGATCTTGAAGCGGTAGCTTTTTCCCGCGGCGTCCTCCCAGGAATTCGAGCGAAGATCGCTGAGCGTGATCTTGCCTTCGCCGCTGTCGAGCTCGGAGACCTGGCGGAATTCCGAGGTGTAGCCCTCGCAGCTACTGCCGGCGAAATCGTAAAGGATGCGGCCGCGCGCGCTGTTGATCGAGTTTGAGCGCGATTTGACGAGGCTCAAATCATACAGCGCCTGGTGCGGAAGGAACGGACCATTGGCCGCGTGAGCCCCACCGCCTGTGCCGAAACCGGCCGCCGCGAGCGCCATCACACCGAGCGAGGTTCGGAAAAGGTGCACCATGTCTGTCCCTTGGGAAGCGCAGATTCGACACTTTAATGACCGTTCCATTGCGTCGCAACTGCGGCGGTTTCACGTAAAGTTGCGCCTCGTCATTGAACCCGCTGACCTGCCTCAAGAAAATGCAGTTCGGCCGGCCCCCGTGCGGCCTTACCGGGTTGCTTGCATGTGGCGGCACGATGGGCGAAACAGGGCGCGCCCGGCCGCGAAATTCAGGCGTCCGGAGCTGATGAATTCCCCCGATAACGAGGTCGAAGATGGCGGGCACGGTCGAGCAGAAACTGGCGGAACAGGGCATCAAGCTGCACGAGGCTCCCACCCCCGTGGCCAACTACGTGCCGTTCGTGCGCACCGGCAATTTACTGTTCGTGTCCGGCCAGGTCTGCTTCGCACCCGACGGCAAACTGATCGCCAAGGGCAAGTTGGGTGCCGGCGTCTCGCTCGAAGATGGTGCGGCGGCCGCGCGCGGCTGCGCCGTCAACCTGCTCGCCCAGGTCAAGGCAGCGGTCGGCGACCTCGACAAGGTGGTGCGCGTGGTGCGCCTCGGCGGCTTCATCAACTCGGCGCCCGATTTCCTGGACGGGCCGAAAGTGCTGAACGGCGCCTCCGACCTGATGGTCGCCGCCTTCGGTGACAAGGGCCGCCACGCTCGCACCACCGTCGGCGTCGCCTCGCTGCCCGCGGATGCGGCGGTCGAGGTCGAAGGCGTGTTCGAGGTCGCCTGAGGCCGATGCGTGCTCCGGATTGGCTGACAGCCCGGCCGGTCGCCCACCGCGGCCTGCATGAGATTTCGCGTGGCATCGTCGAGAACATGCCGGGCGCGGTGCAGGCTGCGATCGCCGGCAATTTCTCGGTCGAAGTCGACATCCAGCTCTCCGCCGACGGCGAAGCCATGGTGCATCACGACCACGCGCTCGGCCGCCTCACCGAGGCCACCGGCGGGCTGGTCGAGAGAACCGCGGCGGAGCTGAAGGCGCTCAGGTTCAAGGACACCACTGAGCGGATGATGTCGCTCAGTGACCTCTGCACGATCGTCGCCGGCCGCGTGCCGCTGGTGATCGAGCTGAAGAGCCATTTTGACGGCGACCGCAAGCTGGTGAAGCGGATGGCCGAGGTGCTCTCGACGTACAGCGGCCCGGCCGTCGGCATGTCCTTCGATCCCGACCAGGTGCTGGCGCTGCGCGAGCTGTTGCCCTCGCGGCCACGCGGCATCGTCGCGCAGCGGAGCTATGAGGACGAGTACTGGGCCAAGCTGACGCCAGTCCAACGCCAGAACATGCTGTACCTGCGCCACGGCTTTCAGACCCAGCCGCACTTCGTCGCCTTCAAGGTCGACCACCTCCCGGCCCCGGCGCCATGGATCGCCCGGAACCTGTTCGGCTGCGCGCTGCTCGCCTGGACCGTGCGCACGCCGGAGCAGCGGACGCGCGTCGGACAGTATGCCGATCAGATGATTTTTGAGGGGTTCGTACCCTAGCGCCGCCCTCTTGAAGTCGCTGCTGCAATGCACGATCTTTGACGCAATGACATCCCCCGAAATCACCCTTGAGGCCGTACCTTCGATTGGCGAAGTGTCGCCGGAAGACTGGAACGCCTGCGCCAATCCCGGCAAGGCTTGCAACGGGCATGGCGCGGGAACCTCATCCGGACCGCCAGGCACTTCCGCCAGCGTCTTGAAACCCGCCTACAACCCGTTCGTCTCACACGCGTTTTTGTCAGCTGTCGAGAAATCGGGTTCTGCCACGATCCGGACCGGCTGGGGACCGCGGCATCTCGTGGCCAAGATCGGCGGCCGTGTCGCCGGAATCGTCCCCTGCTATCTGAAATCGCACTCGCAGGGCGAATACGTCTTCGACCGAGGCTGGGCTGACGCCTATGAGCGCGCCGGCGGGCGCTATTATCCCAAGCTGCAAGTCTCGGTTCCCTTCACACCGGCGACAGGGCCACGGCTGCTGATCCGCGACGGCGTCGATCGCGAGCGCATTGCGGAGGCGCTGGCGAGCGGGCTCATCGCGCTGTGCGGCGTCAGCAAGGCCTCCTCGGTGCACGTCACCTTCGCCCGCGAGGACGAATGGAAACTGCTCGCGGAGCATGGCTTCCTTCAGCGTACCGACCAGCAGTTCCACTGGCACAATGAGGACTTTGCAAGCTTCGACGATTTCCTGGCAACGCTCAATTCACGCCATCGCAAGTCGATCAAGCGCGAGCGGCGCGACGCACTCGCCGCCAGCGTCACCATTCACTGGCTGACGGGAAAAGACATCACCGAAGATGCCTGGGATGCGTTCTTCACATTCTACATGGAGACCGGCTCGCGCAAATGGGGGCGGCCGTACCTGACGCGCGAATTCTTCTCACTGATCGGCGAGACCATGAGCGAAGATGTGCTGCTGGTGATGGCACGCCGTGACAATCGCTGGATCGCGGGCGCGATCAACTTCATCGGCTCGGACACGCTGTTCGGGCGCAACTGGGGCGCAGTCGAGCATCATCCGTTCCTGCATTTCGAGGTCTGCTACTATCAGGCGATCGATTTTGCGATCAAGCACGGGCTCAGAGCCGTCGAGGCCGGCGCGCAGGGCGAGCACAAGATCGCGCGCGGCTACCTGCCGCAGACGACCCATTCCGCCCACTTCATCGCCGATCCGGGCCTGCGCCGCGCCATCGACGATTACCTCAAGCGCGAGCGCGCCTACGTCGCGGAAGCCGGCCGCGAGCTGGCCGAGCTCGGCCCGTTCCGGAAAGGCGCCGACGAGGCGCCTTGACGGTTCGCTGTGGCTGGTGACAGTAAGCGCAAAATTGAGGGAGCCGCCGAGGAGCTGCCATGACCGCCTACGACCCCAACAACATCTTCGCAAAGATCCTGCGCGGCGAATTTTCCTGCCATAAGGTCTATGAGGACGAGCACGTGTTCGCCTTCCTCGACATCATGCCGCGCGTACCCGGCCACACGCTGGTGATCCCGAAGGTGCCTGCCCGCAACATCCTCGATATCAAGTCCGACGACTACGCCCATGTCGCCCGCGGCGCACACAAGATCGCCGCTGCCGCAATGAAGGCGTTCAAGGCCGACGGCATCACGGTTCAGCAGTTCAACGAGCCCGCTGGCGGACAAGTCGTCTTTCATCTCCACATGCACGTGATGCCCCGCCACGACGGCGTGGCGATGCTGCCGCCCGCGAGCCGCAAGGAAGACGTGAAGGTACTGGAAGAAAATGCGGCCAAGCTGATCGCGGCGTTGCAGGCGGGTTGACTTTCTCCACCTGTCATTCCGGGGCGACGCAAAGCGTCGAACCCGGAATCCATTTCACCACCGTCTCTGATGCCCGATGGATTCTCAGATGCGCAATTGCGCATCATAGCTCGCGTCTTCGGCGCGCCCGGGAATGACGGACTACTCCGTCTGAAAGTCTCCCGCCTGCGGCGCAGCGAGCGGCGTGAACTCGCAGCGGTCGGGCTTGAGGTCGATCAGCGGCGTGTTGTCGATGCAGTCGAGGCCGCGAACCAAAATCGTATTGCCCTCGATACCGACGAGCTTGACGATCGAGGTGCCGATCGGATTGGGCCGCACCGGCGAGCGCAGCGAGAACGTGCCGCGGGTGTTCTGGTTGTTCTTCGGACTCTGCAAGACGATGTCGCGGCGCGACTTGTCGAGCCAGTAGAGCACTTCGAGATTGCTGTAGAAGTCGACACCCTTGATCGCCGGAACGAACGGATCGAAAATCTCGAGCCGGCACACCGGGCCGTCGTGACGGCCTTGCCGCGGCGTCTCCAGCCGTGAGGTCCAGGGCGTGCGGATGCGGCCAATGAAGACCAGTCCGGCATCCTGCGTCGACGGCAACTCGATCGCGATCTCGCCCTCGCGGAGCTCGTTTTGGCGAACCATATTTCCACTTCCTCGCTGTTCGGAAGCGGTTTTAGCCCAACCACCACTTGCCGGCCAGCAGGAAGACCTCACCGGTGACCACTCCGGCAAAGACACTACCCGTCATTCCGGGGCACGAGGAAGTCGTGAGCCCGGAATGCATTCGGCCACAGAGATCCGCGCCCCAGAGGCGCGCCCCGGAATGACAAGGGAGAGAGATTCGCCCCGTGCCCGCTCAGGCGCGGTTCTTCAGCACGAAACAGGCGCCGCCAGCCTTGCGGATCCGGTTGCACAGGTCATCGGCCTCGCTGCGCGTGTCGGCGCCGATGCGGACCAGATAGAAGGGGCGCGTGCCGCGGCTGCGCATCACCGAGGAGAGCAGGCTCGGGTCGCGGTCACCGATTACGGCGTTCAGGCGCGTCACGGCGCGGGAATACATCGCCAGCGCCTTGTTGCGGTCGAAGCCGGCGGCGAGCTGCACGCCCCAGACCTTGGCGGCGGCAAGCTGCACATGCTGCTCGAGCTCGGCGACGAAGGGATTTGGCGCCCGCTTCAACAGCGCCATCAGATCGCGACAGCTCGTCGGCGGTGAACTCGGCGGCCCTTTGCCGGTCGCGCCTGCCTTGGCCCACGCATCGACCGTCGCGCCAGTGATGGCATAGACGTAGTTGCGGGTCTGCTCCGGCATCCCACCGGTGCCGGCCAGCCATTCCTGCACCCGTCGCGGCCCGGCATTGTAGGCCGCGGCAGCCAGGCCGAGATTGCCGAACTGGTTGCGCAGCTCGTTGAGAAACTCCGCCGACTTCGGCAGCGCCTGCACCGGATTGAACGGATTGAGCAGCCCGCGCTCGCTCGCGGTGCCCGGCATGAACTGTGCGATTCCCTGCGCGTGCTCGCCGCTGCGCGTGGTCGGACCCACCGCATCGGCCTGGAAGCGGCTTTCCTGCCAGATCACGCGGGCGAAGAACTCCAGCGGCAGGTTGGCGTCGCGCGCGGCAGCCTCGATGATCAGGCAGATCGACTCCCGGGTGTCGCTCTCACGGGCATCCGCCGGCTTCTCCGGCGGCCTCGCAAGTTCCTCGACGCTCGGCACCGCGACGTCGGTTTTTGCCGGTGAACTGTCCCATGCCGCCGCCTGTGTGAGCGAGACAAGCAGCACACCGATGACGCGCAATACGATCTGCACCAACCACGTACAGGCAGGATGGTGGCGCGCGCCGGCGCAGCATGCAACAAGGTGATCTGCCATGTTGTGGCATCGTGCCATGGTTCGACGAGTTGATAATATATGCGGCCTGACCCGTTTCTCCCAATGCGCTCCCCTGCCCAACGGATCCAAGCGATCCTTGCCCTCGCCGTGCTCGTCCTGTCCGCGGCGCCGGCCATGGCGCAGGTCAACTGGCGGATGACCACGGAATACCCGCAAAACAACATTTCCGGGATCGGGCTCACCAGTTTCGCCGATCGCGTCGCCGCACGGACGAAGGGTTTCGTCACCGTGACCAACGCCTTCGACAACGAGCTCAAGATCAGCTCGGGCGACATGCCGCGCGCGGCGCTGGACGACCGGATCGCCGGCGGCGATGCCTTGGCGGGCGCGCTCTCCGGGCTCGACCCGGTCCTCGGTCTGTCCACCCTGCCCTTCCTGGTCCAATCGGTCGAAATGGCCCGCATCGCTAATGCGCGGGCGCGCCCGCTCTACGAGAAGGCGCTGGCAGCGCGCGGCCTCAAGCTGCTCTATCTGACGATCTGGCCGGCGACGGGCCTCTGGTCGGAGGGGTCGCTTGCAGGGGCCGACGATTTACCGAAGCTCAACGTGCGAGGCTACGACAGCAATTCGACCGAGGTGATGCGCGCGGCCGGCGCCAATGCGCAATTCTTGCCGATGGACATGGCCATCACGGCGCTCAGGGAGCATCGGCTGAATGCGTTCCTCACCTCTGGTGATGGCGGTGCGGGACGCAAGCTGTGGGACTTCCTGCCGTATTTCACGGCCATCAACTACGCGATGCCGGTCTCGATCGCCTTCATCCGCAGCGAGGCATTCGCCGCGCTGTCCGAGCCGATGCAGGGCGAGGTGCTGGCCGCCGCAGCCGAAACCGAGCAGAGCCAGTTCGCGCTGCTGGCTCATCGCACCTCCGAGAACTATGCGCGGATGCGCGACAACGGCGTCCGCATCGCAGAGCCCGCGCCGGCGTCGCTCATCGCAGCGCTTCGAACGGCCGCAACGGGCGCGATCACGACCTGGAAAGCCCGGGCCGGTGCGGATGCGGCCGCGATCGTCGAATGGGCGGGACAGCAATAAGGTTTCGGCTACTGCCCGCTTCGGTCCTGCGGCGAGACCGGCATTTCTGCGGTGATTGCGCGGTCCAGGGCATCGATCAGCGTTTGGAGCTCGACGAATTTGTTCCGCGCCCGCTCGGCCTTGTCATGATCGAAGGGAGCGGCCAGAACTTTCGCATGGGGGTCTCGGTCCTCGATCATGCGATCGCGGGCCTTCTTCAATATTTCAAGTCGCTGGTTCATCTGTGCTCCTCCGCCATTATCTGCTCGACCCCGACCAGGGACGGCGAACTTGTTCGATGCCGGTCTCGCTGCCGTCCGTAGCGCGCCGCTTTCGGACTTGCGGAGGATCGGGCAGTCACAAGACTTATGGAAGCCGTGGGAAGGGCGGTGATCGTACGACTCTACGCTTGCCCTCCATCAATAGCGAGCTTTAAAGCGGTACGGGCATCAACAGACGCCACTATCAACACGGGCAGCGCCAGCATGGCTACAATCTATTTCGATCTCGACGGCACCCTGACCGACCCAAAGCCCGGGATCACGCGCTCGATCCAGCACGCCCTGCAGCGGCTTGACCTCGCGGTGCCGGCCGAGGACGAACTGACCTGGTGCATCGGACCACCGCTGCACGCCAGCCTGAAAAGGCTCACCGGGAGCGACGAGCTGACCGATCGCGCGCTGCTCCTCTATCGCGAACGCTTCAGCGAGATCGGCCTGTTCGAGAACGAAGCCTATGCCGGTATCGTGGACACCCTGGCGACGCTTGCAGCGACAACGCCGCGCATGTTCGTCGCCACCAGCAAGCCAGCGGTCTATGCCACCCGCATCGTCGAGCATTTTGGCCTGAAGCCGTATTTCGAGCGGGTGTTCGGCTCCGAGCTCGACGGCACGCGGGTCGACAAGCGCGACCTCCTCCGCTACGCGCTCGACGAGGCCAAAGTCGATGCGAGCAGCGCCATCATGATCGGCGACCGCAGCCATGACGTCATCGGCGCCCGCAGCAATGGCATGACCGCGATCGGCGTGCTCTATGGCTATGGCAGCGAGGCCGAGCTGAGGGATGCCGGCGCGCATCACATCTGCGCCGCACACGCCGAACTGCTCGGCCATTGCCTGGGTTAGGCGCTTACGGTCTCGACTGCCGCCAACATGCCCGTTTTCGAATGGCAATTCAGATATTCGAAGAATTGTTCGTCCGCGGTTGCGACAGTGACCTCGTGATAGAGCCGCAGTTTTGCCGACGGCCCGAGCGCGGAGAGATACTTCATCGCCGCGCCGAAAATCCTGACATGGGTCGGATGCGACTCCGCCCAGCGTTCCAGCGCGGCGAGGCTCTGCCACCAGCTCTGGCCGTAGGATTTTTCGCTCGTACTGCCGTCAGCCGAGAGCACGCGCATGTAGCGGTTTGCAAAGCAGCCAATCGCGAGGCCGTCGTCGCGCAGGAAATCCATGCCCTCGCGCAACACCGGCTCGACGTCGTCGAGGTAAAGTTTCCGCTCCGACGCCTCCGTGTCACTCCAGTCCTGACCGGAGCGGATCAGGCAGAGATTGTCATGCGCCTGAACCCGCAGCCGCGCGCCATCGCGGATCAGCTCCGGCGCACCGGCCGGCGCCATCGCGTCGGTCTGCGACAGCGGGATGCGGTCGCGCATACCGCCCCAATAGGCGTGCTCCTGCACCTCCCCGCTCATGCCGTCGGCGATGGCGGCGACCCCCTCGGGCCGGCCGAGCGACGAAAACAAGGTCTCGTGCCGCGCGACTGACGGGCGCAGCACCTCGATGAAAGTGCCGATGCCGTCTCGCTGCTTTCCGGTCCAGGCCTCGCGCGCCGCTGCAAACCAGACATCGAAGCGCGCGACGTCGTCCCAATAGGCAACCGAGACCACGTTGTCGTAACCAGCCTGATCGACATAGTGCGCGCGGTCCCAATGCGAGGGACTGGCTTCGGCCGTGAAGCACCGGCCGATTTCCGCGAGCGCTTCCGTCGCGGCCGCCGGCAGCGCGCCGCGATGCTGCACGCCAAAATAGGCCATCACGACGTGGCTGATTGCGGGCTTGTAGCGCGCCACGAACGAGGGATATGGCGGCTGGTAATCATCCGGCACCCGCTTGTGGCGCGAGCGCGTCGATTCGAGGTGCACGGGAATTGCGGATTCGATGTCCATGGCGATACCCTCTCCCGAGATGCTCAGCTCGCCGCCGCCGCGATGTCCGTTGGCTCGACTGTGTCGACCGGCAGCGCGAATTGCTCGACGCGCTGGTATCGTTTCTTGTTGAGCAGCAGCCGCGTCACGTCGGGCCGCGAATAATGCCCGGCGGGATCCGCCGCGTTCTTGGCAACGCCAATCGCTCCAAGATCGATCTCGGCCATCAACAGCCCCTCCTGGTCCGGCGCCAGCCTGTCACCGATCTGGCTACCGTCGGGTCCGTAAATCGCGGCGAACCCGCCGCCCACATGCAGCAGCGCGTTCTTGTCAGGCCGGTCGCAGAGCTCGTCGATCATGGCTTGAGATACTGTCGCGCAAGGCGCCAGCACGAAGCACGAGCCTTCGACCGCGTAGACGCGCGAGGCGGCGTTATTGACCTCGGCGCCGAGCGCCGGCGCAAAGGGATCGTAGAGCGAAAAGCTCGGCCAGGCCGCGACATGGACCTGCTCGTTCTGGGCGTACATGGCGTATTTCGACAGCGGCTGGAGATGCTCCCAGCAGCACAGCGCGCCGATGCGGCCGATATCGGATCGCGCGTGAACGGCGAGATCGCTGCCGTCGCCCTCGCCATAGACCGTGCGCTCGGCATGGGTCGGCCGCAGCTTGCGGCGCTTTGCGATGGTCTCGCCGTCGGGCCCGATCAGCCATTGCGCCAGATAAAGACTGCCGCCGTCCCGTTCGGACAGGCCGATCACGGCCGTCAGCTTCGCCTTGCGCACGGCGGCGCGCAGCTTCTCGGCCTGCGGGCTGTCATAGGCGAGCGAATTGTCGAAATAGCGCTGCACAAAGCCGCGGCCGATGGCCCAGGCCGGCGAGTCCATCCAGATATGCCAGGGGTAACCAGGGATGAAAGCTTCCGGAAACGCGATCAGCTTCGCGCCCTTTTCGGCCGCCTCCCGGATGAGGGCGATGGACTTCTCGATCGAGCCGTCGAGGTCGAGCCAGGCAGGCGCCGCCTGCACCACCGCCACCTTGTATTTCGGATGTTCGATGCCCATTGCCACCTCCATTGCCGGTTGATCGGAAGCCACGTCCGATGCAGTCTGTTTGAGCAAGCCGGGAGGCCGGGCGCTCGACCAGGACGGAACAAAAACTCGACCGGAAGGAATTGCCACCCCGGTACGGAACTTGCCTGCGGTCAGGCTGGATCTGTGCCACCATGCGGTTTTGCTGGGTGTGAAAGGGAGGGTTGCGCGATGCCAATCCAGTTCACGACGGAAGGCAGCCCGGGCTACCGCCGGCTCGCCCTCTGGCAGGACATCGTCTGCGACGTCTTTGTCGGGCTCGACTGCAAGTCGGACCTTGGCAGCGCCTTTCACGGCTCGGTCACGCAGGCTTCGCTCGGCAAGGCCGTGTGCTCCGAGGTCAGCTCCGACCGCCAGCACGTTTTCCGCACGCCCTCGCGCATCGCGCGCTCGGATCAGGATTTCGTTCTCGTCGCGCTCGGCAATTGCGGCGACGGCGGCGTCGTCCAGGACGGCCGCGAGACTTTGATCCATCCCGGCGAGTTCGCCCTATACGACACCACGCGTCCCTATGAGCTGAAGTTCAACGACACGTTCACGCAGACCATCTTCAAGGTGCCGCGCGAGATGTTGCAGCGGCGGCTCGGCGGCACGGAGTCACTCACCGCGATCTCGTTCGGCGCCGACGTTCCGCTCGAGCGGCTCGCCTATGATTTTATCTTCAGGCTCTGCCAGAGCGTGGACCGGCTGGCGCCGACCAATGCCGCCGCTCTGTCGGAGCAGGCGGTCGATCTGCTGGCGATGTCGCTGAGCGAACGGCTCGGCAACCATTCGTTGCCGTCCTCGACCCATCGCTCCGCGCTGCTCTACAGGTTGAAGGCGCACATTCGCAGTAACCTTGCCGATCCCGACCTCTCGCTGCCAGAGACCGCTGCTGCGCTCGGCATTTCGCCGCGCTACGTCAATGATCTCCTCGCCGACGAGGACACCTCGTTCCAACGCCATGTGCTGGCCGAGCGCCTCGCGCAATGCAGGCGCGACCTTGCCTCGCCCGTGCTCGCCCACCGTCACATCAGCGAGATCGCCTTCGCGTGGGGCTTCAACGATCTTTCGCATTTCGGCCGGGTCTTCCGCGAGCATTTTGGCATGTCGCCGCGCGACTTCCGGCAGAGCCAGTTGCGGCATTGAGTTGAGCTGCATCAAGCCGGCCGGCACCGGGCGTGGCATCGTGCAGGCCCTCGCGAGGCCGCCCGATGCGCCGATTTGCCATGAAGGCCCTGTTCACGGCTCTCAATTTCAACCGCTCGGACCGGACGCGGATCGACTGGGATCGCACTGTCCTGATCGCTTCGACGGCGGTGACGGTGGGCCTCGTCGTGCTCTTTCTTTTCGGAAAGTCGGCATCGCGCTGGTGAAGCCGCGAAAGCCGTCCTGATCCATGCCCGCGGCGCCGGGGGACCCGCTCCCGAAGCAGGAACTGTCCGTGTCCTGCCGGGTTGCGATGCATCTCGCAATTTCCTAGTCCGGAGATCAGTTACGGCTCGAATCAACCACGCCTCCACCATGTCATCTGTCCCGATCGAGCATGCCGATGGCCTGCCGCAGCCGCAGCGCAATCAGGCGGTCCTGACCATTGCGCTCGGCATCATCATGGCCGTGGTCGACAGCGCCATCGCCAACGTGGCGCTGCCGACGATCGCGGCCGATCTGAACGCGAGCCCGGCCTTCTCGATCTGGATCGTCAACGGGTACCAGCTCGCGATCACGATCTCGCTGCTGCCGCTGGCCTCGCTGGGCGAGATCGTCGGTTATCGTCGTGTCTACCTGGTTGGGCTCGTGCTGTTCACGCTTGCATCCGCGTTCTGTGCGCTGGCGCATACGTTGCCGCTGCTGACGATCGCGCGCATCGTGCAGGGGTTCGGCGCGGCCGGGATCATGAGCGTCAACGCGGCGCTGGTGCGCTTCACCTATCCGCGTCGCCTGCTCGGCCGCGGCATCGGGCTCAACGCGCTCGTCGTGGCTTTCTCGGCCGCAGTCGGCCCGACGATCGCGGCCGGCATTCTCGCGGTTGGAAGCTGGCCCTGGCTATTCGCCATCAACGTGCCGCTCGGCGTGGTGACGCTGGCGTTCGGCTGGCGCAGCCTGCCCCACACCAAGCTCGCGGGCCGCTCCTTCGACTGGCAGAGCGCGGGTCTCTCGGCGATCACGTTCGGCGTCGGTATCGCCGCGATCGACAGCGTCGGTCATGGCGAGGCGCTCGTCACCTGCCTGGTCCAGTTCGCAATCGCCATTGTCGCCGGGCTGCTGTTGATCTACCGCGAAACCCACATGGCCTCGCCGCTTCTCCCCATTGATCTGCTGCGCATCCCCGTCTTCGGGCTGTCGATTGCGACGTCGATCGCTTCGTTCTGTGGGCAGATGCTGGCCTTCGTCGCGATCCCCTTTTACCTGCAGAGCCGGTTTGGTTATTCGGCGGTGCATATGGGCCTCTTGATCACGCCATGGCCGATCGCGGTGGCCTTCGCAGCCCCCCTCGCCGGCCGTCTGGTCGAGCATTATCCAGCGGGCCTGCTCGGCGGCATCGGGCTGACACTGTTTGCCTGCGGCCTCGGCGCGCTCGCCTTCCTGCCCGCAGCGCCGACACCGCTTGACGTCATCTGGCGGATGGCGCTGGCCGGCGCCGGCTTCGGCCTGTTTCAGACGCCGAACAACCGCACCATGATAGCTGCCGCGCCGCGTGAGCGCTCCGGCGGCGCAAGCGGCATGCTCGGTACGGCACGGCTGCTCGGCCAGACCACGGGCGCGGCACTGGTAGCGCTCTTCCTCGGCCGCTATCCATTGGAGGGAACCCGGATCGCGCTGCTCACCGCCGTCGGCTTCGCCCTGTGCGGCGCCATGCTGAGCATGCTGCGGCTCTCACCCACGGGCGCGCGCGGCGCCGAGCATGTCCGCGTGCAAGACGACCAGCGCCTGCGCGGCGAATAAGGGAGGCACCCGAAGCCGGCAGGTGAGAGCCCGCGCGGTGCCAAAACGAAAAAGGCCGGCTTCTCAGCCGGCCTTTCCGATTCCTGCGAGCTGCGATCAGACCTTGACCAGCGGTCCCTTCGACGTCGGCCCCTTCGAGCCGCCGGGACCACCCGGCTTGGACTTGCCCGGCGGACGCTTGCGGGCGGGCAGCTTCTCCTGCTTCGGCGTCACCGGTCCCTCGACGAACTCGAAGCCGATCTTGTCTTTGGTCTCGTCGGCCTCGTCCTTGACCAGGACGACGCGGACGTGACCGCCGCCCTTGAGCTTGCCGAACAGCACTTCGTCGGCGAGCGGCTTTTTGATGTGCTCCTGGATCACACGGGCCATCGGCCGCGCGCCCATCTGCTCGTCATAGCCGTGCTGGACCAGCCACGCCTTGGCCGGTTCGGACAGCTCGATCGTGACGTCGCGGTCGCCGAGCTGGGCCTCGAGCTGGAGCACGAACTTCTCCACCACCGTGCCGATCACCTCGACGCTGAGATGGCCGAACGACACGACGGCATCGAGACGATTGCGGAATTCCGGCGCGAACTGCCGGTTGATCGCCTCGTGGTCGTCGCCTTCCCGCTTGGATCGCGTGAAGCCGAACGCCTGTTTGGCCAGATCCGACGCGCCCGCGTTCGTGGTCATGATCAGGATCACGTTGCGGAAATTGACCTGCTTGCCATTGTGGTCGGTGAGCCGGCCGTGGTCCATGATCTGAAGCAGCACGTTGTAGAGGTCGGGATGCGCCTTCTCGATCTCGTCGAGCAGCACCACGCAATGCGGATGCTGGTCGACGCCGTCGGTGAGCAGACCACCCTGGTCGAAGCCAACATAGCCGGGAGGTGCGCCGATCAGGCGCGACACGGTGTGCCGCTCCATGTATTCGGACATATCGAAGCGCAACAGCTCGACGCCGAGGCTTGCCGCAAGCTGCTTTGCCACCTCCGTCTTGCCGACGCCGGTCGGGCCCGAAAACAGGTAGCAGCCGATCGGCTTCTCCGGCTCGCGCAAGCCGGCGCGCGCCAGCTTGATCGATGCCGCAAGCGACTCGATCGCCTTGTCCTGGCCGAACACCGTGCGCTTCAGGGTCTGCTCGAGATGCTTGAGCACCTCGGCATCGTCCTTCGACACGCTCTTCGGCGGGATCCGCGCCATCGAGGCGATCGTGGTCTCGATCTCCTTGATACCGATGGTCTTCTTACGCTTGTTCTCGGCGACCAGCATCTGCGCCGCGCCCGACTCGTCGATCACGTCGATCGCCTTGTCGGGCAGCTTGCGGTCGTGGATGTAGCGCGAGGAGAGCTGGACCGCAGCCTCGATCGCCTCATTGGTGTATTTCAGCCGGTGGTAGTCTTCGAAATACGGCTTGAGGCCCTTGAGGATCGCGATCGCATCCTCGACCGTCGGCTCGTTAATGTCGATCTTCTGGAAACGCCGCACCAACGCGCGGTCCTTCTCGAAGTGCTGCCGGTATTCCTTGTAGGTCGTCGAGCCCATGCAGCGGATGGTGCCCGAGGCCAGCGCCGGCTTGAGCAGGTTCGATGCATCCATCGCTCCGCCCGAGGTCGCGCCCGCACCGATCACGGTGTGGATCTCGTCGATGAACAGGATCGCATTCGGATGCGCCTCAAGTTCCTTCAGCACCTGCTTCAGGCGCTCCTCGAAGTCGCCGCGGTAGCGCGTGCCGGCGAGCAGCGTGCCCATGTCAAGCGAGAACACAGTCGCAGCCGCCAGAACGTCCGGCACCTCGCTGTCGACGATGCGCTTGGCGAGGCCCTCCGCGATCGCGGTCTTGCCGACGCCGGCTTCGCCCACGAACAGTGGGTTATTCTTCTGCCGGCGGCACAACACCTGGATCGCGCGGTTGATCTCGGAATTGCGTCCGATCACGGGATCGATCTTGCCGTCGCGGGCCTTCTTGTTGAGATTGACGCAATAGGTTTCGAGCGCCTCGCCCTTCTTCTTGGCGTCCTCGCTGCCCTTGGTCTCGGTCTCCTCGTCGACGCCGCGCACCGGCCGCGCCTCGGAGACACCCGGACGCTTGGCGATGCCGTGGCTGATGTAGTTGACCGCGTCGTAGCGCGTCATGTCCTGCTCTTGCAGGAAATACGCGGCATGACTTTCGCGTTCGGCGAAGATCGCGATCAGGACGTTGGCGCCGGTCACCTCTTCGCGGCCGGAGGATTGCACGTGGATGACCGCGCGCTGGATCACGCGCTGGAAGCCGGCGGTCGGCTTGGCATCGTCGGCGCCATCCGTCACCAGATTCTCGAATTCGGTTTCAAGATAATTGACGAGGCTCGTGCGGAGCTTGTCGAGATCGACGCTACAGGCGCGCATGACGGCGGCTGCATCGGAATCGTCGATCAAGGAGAGCAAGAGATGCTCGAGCGTCGCATATTGGTGATGACGCTCGTTGGCGATCGCCAGTGCACGATGCAGGGATTGTTCAAGGCTTTGAGAAAAAGTCGGCATTCGCGTCCTCTATGGCCCCCACCATCATGATCGCCATCGCCCGGTCAGGCAACAACAACCTTTGTCACATATAGTTATCCAAGATCGCGGCGTAAGACCGGTTCCGCGAGTCGGCGGCGACGTACCTGCGGTATTTTCGATGCAAAACCCGTTCCCATTTGGGCGGGATTGGCGCCGGCACAAATTTCCGCCCGTTTGCCGGCCGCAACGGACATGCAGGAGGCATCAGTCGACGATCACACTGCTACACAGAACATGCGCCGGCCAGGAAGGCCGTGATCGCCTACTTTTTTTCCATCACGCATTGCAGGGGATGCTGGTGCTTGCGGGCGAAATCCATCACCTGCGTCACCTTGGTCTCCGCGATCTCGTAGGTGAACACGCCGCACTCGCCGATGCCGTGATGATGGACGTGCAGCATGATCTTGGTCGCGGCCTCGATGTCCTTCTGGAAGAACTTCTCTAGCACATGGACGACGAACTCCATCGGCGTGTAGTCGTCGTTCAGGATCAGCACGCGATAAAGGTTCGGCCGCTTGGTCTTCGGCTTGACCTTGGTGATCACCGACGTGTTCGGACCCGTCGGGCCCCCGGAACGGTTCTCGTCGTTGCTCATCCGGGGAGCGTGGGCGGCGGCAGCCGCGGACAGGTCTGGTCTGGAAGTCAGTTGCGGCATGGCTCAGGCGTTCAAATTCCCCACGGAAGCGAATGACGGTCCGCCGCGCAGGCCCGCGACTTGGGTGCCTCGCACAGCGCGCCGCCTTGGTGGATCGCCGCTTCCAACCGGTCCGGTTCAACCCGGATCGATTGCAGGGAATATGGGGCCGCTTCCGGCTCGCCGCAAGCGCGCGAAGATCCGGCCGATGCGTCGCGGAAGCCCCGATTCCCGGCCCGGCGATCCCCGCGAACGTTAATCAATCCGGACTGATTTGACAAAAGCTTCCAACGCGATTGCTTGGAACGTGGAGACCAGGAACCTGAGTGCGCATGAACCGCAGCGGCTTGGCGCGAGGAGTGGCTCCGCTTTTCTACGGTCCAACTTGCCCGTAGTTCAACGGCGTGGCCCAAAATGACTGCGGCAATGGCAGCGCGTGTGCTGCAATGTTGCGCCAGCAGCGCCGAGAATTTCGACCTGATCGCCTCGGCGGCCCAGACCGTCTCGTGTTCAAGGACATCGGCAAACTTGCGTCGAAGCTTCGCGTCACACCTAGGAGCCGCCGCCGCTCCCGAACTAAAAAAAGCCCGGCTGCTTCAGCCGGGCTTTTGATTCCAGGACTTCCAGAAAGATCAGTTGGCGGCCGGGGTGAACTTCGACACGATGGTCTCAACCGGCTTGAACGCCTGCTTGGCGAGATCGCTGTAGAGGCCGGCGATCTTCTGCGATTCCGTGACGAAGGTCTCGTAGGCGGAACGGGCGAAATCGGTCTGCGCTTCCATCGCCTTGTCCAGCGACTTCACGCCGGAAAGCTTCTCGACGAAGGACTTGGTGTCTTCAAACGACTTCTTGGTGTAGTCGCCATAGGCGCTGGCGATCGCCTGAATGCCGTGCTGCACCGTGGTGGCGGAGGCGACATACTGCTCGAAATGCTCTTTGCCGTAGTTCTGAAAGTCTTCAACCTTGAACATCTTGGATCCCTTTTCCCTGGCTTTGGTCCGGAAGCCCGGCTCCCTGACTCTGCCCACAATTAGTGCAACGCACAAAAAAGTCAACAATCTTGTGCGACGCACAAAAATGAATGCAAGTTGCAGAAATTCCCGATTGTTCCCGCAATGCTTTCTTAAGCTTTTGGAAACCCCGGGCCCCTACCCTGATTCCCGCACGTGTTCACCTTCCGCAGACGGTCAAAAGCCGTTTGAGAACACCACCTTAGCCAGAACAGCGGCTCAGGCTAACGTCCCCCGCAGCGAGCAACGGCGGAGGGACAGCTTGAGCAGGTAATGATCCCGGGTCCGCAGGGCACAATTTCGCCTCACGAGCCGGTGATCAAGTCACAAACGGGGACGGGGTTCCATGCTTCGTAACAACTGGTCTTCCTCGCGCTTGGCGCGGGTTGGCATCTTCGGACTTCTCACGGTCACCACAGCCGTGATCTTCACGACCGATGCCGCGGACGCACGGCGCTCCCGGCGCCACTACGCGCACCACCGGGTGCATCACGGTGATTCCGAGAGCTATAGCCCGCAATTCGCGTCGATCATCGTCGATGGCAATTCCGGCGCGGTGCTCCAGTCGACCAACCCCGACGCGCTGCGCCATCCCGCCTCGCTCACCAAGATCATGACGCTCTATTTGCTGTTCGAGCGTCTCGAGTCCGGCAAGATGAAACTGGACACCGAGATGCCGGTGTCGCAGCGCGCCGCCGACCAGGATCCGACCAAGCTCAATCTGCGTGCGGGCCAGACCATCCGCGTCGAGGACGCGATCAAGGGTCTCGTCACCCGCTCCGCCAACGACGCCGCGGTGGTGATCGCGGAAGCGATCGGCGGCGACGAGGATGATTTCGCCGCGATGATGACGCGCAAGGCGCGCGCGCTCGGCATGTCCAAGACGATCTACCGCAACGCCAACGGCCTGCCCAACGACGAGCAGGTCACCACCGCGCGCGACCAGGCCACGCTCGGCCGCGCCATCCAGGAACGCTTCCCGCGTTACTACCGCTATTTCTCGACCACCTCATTCACTTGGCGCGGCGAGTCGATCCGCAACCACAATCACCTGCTCGGCAGCGTCGAGGGCGTGGACGGCATCAAGACCGGCTACACCCGCGCCTCTGGCTTCAACCTCGTGACCTCGATGCGCCGCGGCAACCGCCACCTCATCGGGGTCGTGCTCGGCGGGCGCAGCGGCGGTTCGCGCGACGCCATCATGCGCAATTTGCTCGCGGAGAATCTCGAGAAGGGCGCGACCACTCACACGGTCGTGGCGGTCACCGAGCGCAGCGGCGCCGACGCCAGCACCGATGTCGCCGACGCCTCCGACACCCCGGCCCGCCTCGCTCCGCAGGTTCAGGCCACGGCCGCACCCGAGGCACCCGCGCCTCGTCCGGCCTCGCGCCTGTCGGCGCTGGCAGCCGCCGCAACCGCCGCGATGCCGCCGGCCCAGCCCAAGCCTGAGGCCAAGTCCACCGAATCCAGGATCGAGCCCGCGCCGCTCACCAATGGCGTGATCTCGAGCCAGCCGCTGTCGCTCATTCCGGGATCGTCCGAGCCGATGAAGCCGGTCCGGGTCAAGACGGTTCAGGTCAAGGCCGGCACCGTGAAGGTCGCGTCCGCTGCTCCGACACAAGTCGCGCCGCAGGTCACTAACACGATTACGCCTCGCAACGACGTCGCGGAGACCTCCGGCGCGGTCGTCGCCAAGGCCGATATCGCCAACAAGCCAGAGCCAGCTAGAGCCGAGGCTGCCCGCGCTGAATTGCCTGAGCAGCCGGCGGGCTTCGGCACCGGCAACGGCATCCTGGGCGTCTTGCCGGCCGCTCCCGCGGCCGCCAAGCTCGCCTCGGCCGATCCGGCGCCGCTGCCGGTCCAGATGAGCGCCCCGACCAGGCCGGTCGTCACCCACAGCGGTTGGATCGTCCAGGTTGGCGCGCTCGAAAGCGAGAACGAAGCCCAGCAGCGCATCGACGCAGCGCGCAGCTCGGCCCGTGGATTGCTCAGCAGGGCAGATCCGTTCACCGAGCCGGTCGTGGCCAAGGACAATCGCAAGCTCTATCGCGCCCGCTTCGCCGGGCTGGAGCGGGATCAGGCCGAGGCCGTATGCCGCGCCCTGAAGCGCGCCGAGATCTCCTGCATGACCGTGCGCAACTGATCTCTCGCCCGGCCCCAATCAAAATGCCCGCGGCTTACGCGGGCATTTTTGTTTTTGGGACGCGGTGATGCCGCTGTTCCCACGACAACCTCTCGTCAACGATTTACGGTTAAAACTTTACGCAAGGGATCAACCACGCCGCAATGGCGGGCATCGGCGACGGCGAACAGAGCAGCGGAGCTCACGCGGTACGAGCGTTTGTAGCGTGGTGCCGGAGTCAGCCGTTATGCGTACGAAGCAGAGTGTCCTTGGCCTCGTTTACACGGGCAGCGAGGTACGTCGAGCCCCCCTGGTCGGGATGCAGTTTCTTCATCAGGGACTTGTGCGCCCGGCCGATGTCGTCGCGCCCCGCGCCCGGCTGCAGGCCAAGGATCTGATAGGCCTCCTCCGTCGTCATTTTGCCGCTCGCCGCCGTGCGGCGCTGCCCCCCTGCCGCGTCGCCCTGCGCGTTCTGACGCCAAGCGGGAAACCGGCGGTCCAGATAGGTTTCCAGTAACGCCACGCTCTCGGCGTCGAACGCCGGGACCATCGCCAGCAGGCCAGCGAGATCGAACTCGTGGAGACCACGCCCTGCGTGCGGCCCGGCGACGATGTCGCCCGTGAGCTCGCCAGAATCGTGGTCGAGCCGCATGTCGAGGAATTGCGAGCGCACGCGCGAGGTCTTGCCGGACGGGCGCGTGGCGCCGCCGCCGAATAGTCCACCGATATTGCCGAAGCCAGCATTCGCCAGCGGCGTCCAGCCGAGCAGCCCGGCTCCGAATATTCCCAGCGGAATCGCAACCGCCAGTTCGCCCCGCAAGCCCGTGAAGGCCGCAACCGCGAGCGCCACCACGCCGCCGCCGAGCTTGATGGTACGCGCCAGCACCGCCGGATTGGCGGCGCGGAACATCTGGAGCAGCAGATAAAGGGTGATAATGGCGACAACGCCGGCGATCAGTGTCATGGCCCGAATATAGACCCCTCGCACACGGAATGCATGCGACAGCCGCGAGCGTCGCCAGCGCGGCTCACTTCATCTGGCCGATCAGCTTCGCCGCACCGCTCGCAGTCCGGGACAATTTCAACAGCGCCTCGCGCCCGCCGGCGGCGTAGGCCGCAGCCGCCCGCAACAGCTCGCGCAACTGCGCGGCCGCGCCGGGATCGAATCGGCACCATGCCCCGCCCGTCAGGCGCGCGATCTCGCGAAACGCCTGCTCGGCCACGGCATCATGGCCTTCCTGAAACAGAAACACCGGGACTTTGAGCATGCCGAGTTCGCCGGCCTTGGCGCAGAGCTCGTCGACCTTCTCTTCCATCGCGTCGCCGACGAAGACCACTGCGCGCACGCCGGACGCGACCGCCTCGCGTCGCGCCTCGGTCAGCACCTTGCCGATCTGGGTGTCGCCGCCGCGGCAGTCGATCTTGCTCATCAACGCCGCAAGCTTGCCGCTGTCGGAGATCCACCCGCTGGCGCGGCATTCGTTGAACCCGCGATAATAGACCAGCCGGATGTCGAGGCTGCCGAGCACCCCGGCCTCGCGGAACATGTCCGCCTGCAGCGCGCAGGCCATGTCCCAGGTCGGCTGCCGGCTCATCGTCGCGTCGAGCGCAAAGATAAGCCGCCCCTTCGCGCCAGGCGCATGCGGCGATAGCGCACGCGCTTTAGCGACGAAGGCGGCGACGTCCTCCGAAGTCGATGTCTTTGCCGGCGGCAACGCGCCGTCTCGTTCGGCCTTCGCCGAAACGCTATCGCTGTTGCGTGGTTTGACTGGTTCGCCGGACATCCGCGGTCGCAATTGGTCCCAAGGCCACCAATGTGGATAGCGCGCCCCGCCCGGTCAATGAGCAAAGCCTCCGCAGGCGGATGCCGGCAGACGCCTTGAACTTGTTTTCGACGATGGCCGAGGGCCTTCAGCTCTTGGCGGGCGCCATCAGGGCGACCGGACCAGGCTCGAGGATCTTCGGCGGAGAGGACGTGGTGTCCACCGGGGCTACTGCGCTATCGGTATCGCTCAGGAATTTGTCCAGCATGCTCTGGATCGAGTTCTTGGCGTCATCCGGGCCTGTGTCGCGCATGTCGTTATGCTGGAACTCCGTCTTCACGACCTGGATACCGGCCTTCTCGCATTCCTCTTCAGTGGGGATCACGCCCGGGTCGGTCTTGAACTGCGGATCCTTGGAACGGAATGAGAGGATCTTGAACTTACCCGCGGTCACGAACGGCACGCGGAGATTATCCAGTGTCACGACCTTCTTCACCTCGTCAGGATACTGCTTGGCGAAATACATCGTGATGTCGCCGCCCATGGAGTGGCCGACCATCGTCACCCTCTCATAGTCGGCGTTGGGCTGAACCTTCTTCATCTCCTGCATCGCGAGGTGGATGTTGGCGACACCGCGCAGGATCTGCGGCAGCCGGCCGACATAGAGTTCGCCGGGCTTGGTCACCATCGGAGGATCGGTCGGCAAATCATGTTGCGGGCTGACCACGAGGTAGCCGCGCGCAGCGAAAATGTTGGCGAGGAAGCCGTACTCGGTGTTCTTGACGGTGTTGCCGTGATTGATCACTGCGACGGGCATCGTGATCATGCCGGCATTGGCCTGCATTTCCTTGTCGCGGCGGATCGCGATGTCGACAGGCACGGGACGGTTGTCGCGCGAAGCATCGTAGAAAGTGATGGTCTCATGCCTGATCGCCCACTTGCTCGCCGTGAAATAGGCGACGCCGCAGAGGGCAGTGACACAAACCAGAACGGCAATTCCACGCTTCATTTTCGTCCTCAGCCTCAGGCTTGTCTCACCTGAAGTCCCTGTCGAAACCGTGTTTGTTCGGGGAGCTCTTTGGCCCCCTCGCGCCTATTCCCCAATATACGTCACAGCAGCGTGACAGGAAGGCCAAATTTTGTGAACCGACAGCCCTTTCATTGTGCGACGCACACGTTTGTTAGGCATCCCGTCTCAGGTGGCTAAATCAGGGAACAGGCTATCATCCGACGCAACACGTCTCCGCCGCGTTCAATTTCAGGGTGAACGTCGGGTGAAAACGGGTTTGCGCGGACTCGGTTCCGGCGGGAGCCGACGGTGCTAATCGCGCACAAGTAGCACCGTACCGCCCGCCGTCAGGCGCCGAGGATGTCGTGGACCTCGAGCGGCCTGTCGACCTGGCTGAACCACTCGGCGCGATTGGCCGCACGGCGGCGGCCGCGTTCGTCGAGCGGCAGCTTGAGCTGGCGCAGCAGGCTCGTCACCTCCTCCCGGGCGGTGAGATGGCCGAGATTGGGCCGCATGCCGAGCGTCGCCTCGTCGATCTCGTCCAGCGCCGTCAGGCCACGCGGGAAGAATTCGCGATAGACGACGCGCTCGGCAAAGCCGTCGACATAGCGGAAGCCGAGCCGCAGCGACAAATCCTTCAAGCCGTCGGCAACGAGCTGCTTGTTGCGGGAGCCGAGCATCGAGAGGCGGTTGCGCACCACGATCCAGTCGGTGCTCGAGCCGTCGAGTTGGCGGCGCTTGCGCCTGACGTCACGAACCATCTCGGCATAATGGCTCTCGCCCGTCACCGCGTAATTGGCGGGATCGACAGTGCCGAGCACGTCGAAGTCGAGGAAGCTGTCGTTGATCGGCGTGACCAGCGTGTCGGCCATCGAGTGCGCGAGGCGCATCAGGTAGCTGTCGGTGCCGGGCGTATCGATGACGATGAAGTCAAAGCTGCTCTCGACCGCCGAGACCGCCTCCATGAACTGCTGGAACTCGGAATTTTCGTTCTCGGCAATCTGCATGGTCTCGCCGAGCTTGATGCAGCGATGCACCGGCAGCTCGAGGTCGAGCCTGGTGCGGCGCGCCCAGGCAGAGCGATTGTTGATGTAGTGGGTGAAGCTTTGCTGGCGGCAGTCGAGGTCGATGGTAGCGACGCGCTGGCCGGCCTTCAGAAGCGCAACCGCGATGTGCAGGGCGGTGGTCGATTTGCCGGAGCCGCCTTTCTCGTTGCCGAGCACGACGACGTGCGCCGAGCCGGATTGCCCTTGGCTAGCCTGCACAAGCATAGCGATCCTCAACACCCCTAACGAATATCTTCGAGTTGGCCGCGTCTGCGGTCAAGTTAAATGCGTGACAGGATAACGAAATCGCAGCGCGCCGCTCTTCATCATGAATCGCGCTGCCGTATCGCGTCTGTGATCCAGCCCACAATGTCGCGAACTCCCGAGCGGCGCTGCGCGGGATGCTGTGCGGCATGTCGATGCGTGGCGTCCACGATCGCCGCTTGTTAAGATTAGGCGGTCGCGCCCAACCACCTCGAGTACTGATGTCAGCAGGCCCCTTGATCGCCCGCACGGTCCCCACCCTGCGACGCGCCCTCGACAATCTCCGCAAGCGAAACGCCACGGTCGCGCTGGTGCCGACCATGGGGGCGCTTCATGACGGCCATGTGTCGCTGGTTCGCCTCGCCAAGCGGCGCGCCAGCCGCGTCGTGGTCTCGATCTTCGTGAATCCGACCCAGTTCGCGCCGACCGAGGATTTCGGCGCCTACCCGCGAACCTGGAAGGCCGATATCGCCAGGCTCGCAGCCGAAGACGTCGACATCGTCTGGCACCCAGGCGTGAAAGCGATGTATCCGCAGGGCTTTGCGACCCGCATCGTGCCGGAGGGACCGGCGCTCGCCGGCCTCGAGGACCGCTTTCGGCCGCACTTCTTCGGCGGCGTCGCCACCGTCGTCGGCAAGCTGTTCACGCAATGCCGGCCGGACGTGGCCATCTTCGGCGAGAAGGACTTTCAGCAATTGCGGGTGGTGGCGCAGATGGCGCGCGACCTCGACCTCGGCGTCAAGGTCATCGGCTCGCGCACGGTGCGCGAGCGCGACGGGCTCGCGATGTCCTCGCGCAACGTCTATCTCTCAGCCGACGAGCGGCAGACGGCGACCATGCTCTTCCGCGCCATGAAGGAGAGCGCCGGGCGCATCCGGGCCGGTGAACCGATCGCGCCCGCGATGGCGCGCGGCGCCGAGATGATCAAGGCGGCCGGTTTTGCGCTCGACTATTTCGAGCTGCGCCATGCCGAGATGCTGGTGCCGGTCACCTCGAGCGGGGACGGACCGTTGCGGATCCTGGTCGCCGCCAAGCTCGGCACGACGCGGCTGATCGACAATATCGCGGTCTAGAGCAATCCGAGATCGCGCAGCTCGCGCCGCATCGGCTCCGGCATCGCGGCGATGGTGCCGGCAGCCGACTTGCCGAGATCGGCCGGCACGGAATCGTCGGCGAGATAGCGCCAGCCCTGGAACGGGCGCATCGGCCGCGGCGACACCGAGATCACCTTGGGCTGCATCACGATCCTGCAGCGCCCGATCCCGTCCTTGTCGCGGAACGGCTCGATGCCGATGATCTTTTCGCGGGCGGCGACCTCACCCTTGATGACCCAATAGAGCGAGCCACCCGCGAGGATCTCGGCGTCACGCTTGGGCACCATGCGGGTGATGTGGATGTGATGTTGCGGCAGGCCCTTTTTCTTGGCCGTCTGCATCCGTTCGGCGATCCACCCCTTCAATTCCTTGACGGAGTCGCAGCCGACGGCAAGCTTGATCAGATGAAGTGGCATGCCCCAGCATTAACGGGCCGGCCGCGGGTTTTCAAAGCCGATCTACTGGTTATCCGCAGCCGCGGGAGCCGGTGCGGCGGCCGGTGGCGCCAGCGGAACCGGAGCGCTGGCACGCGCGGCCCTCGGCGCCGGCGGCTTCTTCGCGGCAGGAGCTGAAGCTGCGGCCGCTGCGCGCGGCGCCGGGGCAGCAGCAGCATTTGCGGCGGGCGCCGGGCGCGTCGCCGGCTCCGGATTCATTATGCTCACCGGTGGCGTCGACGAGGCGCTCGGGAACTCAGCATTGGTCGGCTTGCCCGTCGGCATCGTCTGCGGCAGCGCCGCGAGCGCGGCCGCGGCCGGCATCGCCGGTCCCGTGGCGGGCGTGTTCCAGGCCGGCGCGTAGCGCGCGACCAGCATGTCGTAGAGATGGGCGTCCATGTTGGCGGCGACCTGTTGCTGATCCCTCAGCGAGCGGAAGGTGGCGCAATCGAACTGGGTGCAGCCGTCGCGCGCGACCAGCACCTGCGCGACGAAGCCGTAGCGGTCCCGCTCCAGCGACTTGCGCAGCACCTTCATGTCCGGCGTCAGGTTCTTGTCCGCGGAGGCGGCATCGCCGAGCGCGGTCAGCCGATCGATTCGGGCCGCGGTGTAGGAGACGGCGGCAGCCGCAGCATCGGGCGAGCCGAACAACGCCTTCTCGCACCCGGCGAGTACGGCATCACCGGCGAGATCGTCGAGGCAGGACAGCGCCGGCAAGTTCGCCGCTGCCACCGCCTGGGCGCGGACTTCGCTGGGCGTGGTCGGCCCAGTCGGTCCATAGACGCGCATAGTGGCGGCCACCGCGATGCCGATCGCGAGCAGCGTGATGACGGTCAGCGCGCCGTTGGCGACCGACTTCTCGGCACGCACCAGCGTGATCAGGAGAATCAGTCCGAAGAAGCCGGCAGCCGCCAGCGTCATCCACATCGGAAAGGCCGGCGAGCGCCAGATTTCGTCGAGCGAAGTGGTCCATGCCCAGTTCATGCGCGACGTCCCCTCACGCGAGCAAAGAGCGAATGGTCAAAGCGAGCACCGCGAGTCGGCAACTGCCCCCGGTCCACCTTGTCGAGGCGAAGCGGGCCTTTTGACGGCGAGCGGAGCAAATTGGTCCGCGACGTCAATGCATCGTGCCGTCCACGCTTCAGGAGAGTGCGAGCTGGCTTTCCTTGGCGACCCGTTCGAACGCCTCGGTCGAACTCTTGATCCGGTACTGGCAGTCGTCGCCATCGGTCGGCAGCAGGCGGATGATCTCATACGCTCCGCTGGCAGCCGGGCGCGCAACATTGCTGGCCGTGAACAAGACGTGCGTTCCAACGGGGAATTTGTGCTTCAACACCCTCTCCATCACTCAAACAGCGCCTGCCTCGCACATGGTCCCACTGCGGCGGCCGGCCGAAAGCCCGGCCGTCATATAGCACGCATGCGGCGTTTTTGGCCAGCCTCATGCGAGCATGGCAAACGGGCCAATTTTGAAGTCCTATCAGGGTGATAACGAGAACAACGGCCTGCCGTTTAATACCGCTGGAACCGGGTCTCAGGCGGTATGGGGCAGATGGCCCTCCGGGCTTGCCTGGTCCACCGCCTTTGGCAGCTCCTGGGCCAGAATCTGGCTCAGTTGATCGACCGGGATGTTGTAGCGGGCGGCGAGCTGCCGGACGGTGTCATTGCCGAGCACGGCGCGGAGCTGGTCGGCCGAAATCGGCATGTTCTGGCCATTGCCAAGCCAGGATTTGACCTGGTCGCCCAAGCCCGCCTGCTGGAGCTTTGCGACGATGGCGCTGAGGCCGCCCTGATTGTTACTGCCGAGCACTTCGCTCAGCACGGCCGGCAAAACTGCGGCCCCGAGCTGGCCGAGCGCGCCGCGCAATGCTGGATTGTTTTCCAGCGAGTCCAGAATTCCCATGGCCGTGTCCTCTCCCAAGCCGTCATTCCCTCTGATTGAGCGCCGCGAGACGGCATGCCGTCAAGCTGGGCTCAATCACAATCATGCTCACACGGTCTCGAACTTTTCGATGACAAGCGTTTCGGCGAGCCCGTCGCGAGTCCATTCCTGGAAGGCCGGGAGCGCCATCATGGTGTCCATATAGGTCTTGGCCTCGGGCCCAACCTCGATGGCGAAGGTGCGGAAGCGGTGCACGACCGGCGCATACATCGCATCCGCCGCGCCGAAGCGGCCGAACAGGAACGGCCCGTTGGCGCCGTAGCGCGTCCGGCATTCGCGCCAGATCTCCTGCACCCGCGCGATGTTGGCCAGCGCATCCGCCGACAGCGCCACCGGACGGACGGGGCGGTGCAGGTTCATGCCGCATTCGCTGCGCAGGGCTACGAAGCCCGAATGCATCTCCGCGCACACCGAACGGGCATGGGCGCGCGCCGCCACATCATCCGGCCACAGCTTCATGTCCGGATAGCGCTCGGCGATGTATTCGATGATGCTGAGCGAATCCCACACCGTGATGTCGCCGTCGACCAGCACCGGCACCTTGCCGGCGCGGCTGAAGGAGAGGATCTTGGCCTTGTCCGCGGGATTGTCGGTGTAGAGCGGAATCACGGTCTCATCGAACGGGATGTCGTTGGCGCGCAACGCAAGCCACGGCCGCATCGACCAGGACGAGTAGTTCTTGTTGCCGATCGCAAGCTTTAGCGCTGCCATATCACCGATCCTTCCCAGTCTCGCGGATGCGGCTGCTTTTAGCGCCATTGCCTGCCGCCAATCAATCGTTGCCGCAACTCACCATGCATGGCAATCGTGGCGATCCTCGCCCAGGAGAGCGACATGAGCAGGCATTGGGTCGACATCACCGCGGTCGGCTTCTTCATCATCGAATGGACGGCCTATGCCCTGACGCTGGAGCACTCGGCTTACGGCCGCGACAGCCTGTCGGCCCGCATGAACCGCTATCGCGAGGTCTGGGTGCGCCGCCTGCTCGACCGCGACACCCGCATGGTCGACATGCAGATCATGGCCTCGCTCCAGAACGGCACCGCGTTCTTCGCCTCCACCAGCCTGTTCGCGCTCGGCGGCGCGCTGGCGCTGCTGCATGCGACCAACGACGCCATCACCATCTTGGGCAAGCTGCCGATCGATCTCAGCCCCTCGCCGGCGCTGTGGGAATTGAAATGCGTCGGTCTGGTGCTGATCTGCGTCTACGCCTTCTTCAAATTCGCCTGGGCCTATCGCCTGTTCAACTATGTCGCGATCCTGTTCGGCGGCATGCCGCCGGCCTCGCAACGCGATACGCCGCAGGCCGAAGCCCACGTCATCCGCACCACGCGCGTGTTCGAATCCGCCGGCCGTCACTTCAACCGCGGCCAGCGCGCCTTCTTCTTCGCACTCGGCTATCTCGGCTGGTTCGTGAGCCCGTGGCTGCTGTTCGTGACCACAGCCGCGGTGGTGATCGTGACCTGGCGCCGGCAGTTCGCGTCGAGCGCGTGGGAGGCCATGGCGCCGGCGGCGGTGGCAGATGGCGAGGAGATGCGAAAGCGCGGTCATTGATCTCAACTCTCTCCACGTCGTCATTGCGAGCGCAGCGAAGCAATCCAGAATCCCTCCGCGGAAAGACTCTGGATTGCTTCGCTGCGCTCGCAATGACGGAGTATGAGGACGGCTTCGTCCTCCAAATACCACTGTCATTCCCCGCGAAGGCGGGGAATCAAGTACGCCGCGGCTTCTCGGCTCAACCGCAGCCGTCTCTGGAATACTGGATCGCCCGGTCAAGCCGGGCGATGACAGCGATTGTATGGTTGCAGACATGCCTTCGCGTCCTCGCGGCTCATTTCGCCCGAGCATTGCTTCGTCGCTCCACCCTCTCAAGCCAAGAGGGCGCAGGGAAGGCCGGGTGCTGACCTCACACCCGCGGTCCGCTGCGCGAAAAGCACACGCAGGAAAACCGCACAGCAGCATACAGGTGGTGCCAATCACTCGGCCTTCCCTGCGCGATGGTTGGACGGCTTATGCCGTGCTCTCCCGGGAGCCGAGTTCGTTCTGGCCTCCCTCGTCCCGCGAATTGGATGATGCAGTCTGCCCGGTTGGGCTCGCTCGCACCTTCGCGAAGACTTGACCGTAGCAACGACAGCCAGGACCACACGGTTTTGCCGTACGCGCGGCTCGCTTGTTCGCCACATGATCTCCCGGCGTTGTCGACGTTGCCGAAAGCATACTGGCGAGACGAACCTGACAGCGCCGCTCGTCCGCACGCGGCCGCGGACTCACAGGGACTACCCGCCCTGCCCGCACCTCTCATGCCAACGCTGCCGCGTCCACCGCAAGCCCGGCTCGCAATCAAGACGACAACGAGATCGCCCCTCAAGGATGAGCCGGGATGGGCGACACATACGCCATTTCCGAATTTCGGTAAAGTGGAATATTTTGAAGCAAGCCGATTGACCAACCAGTTGGGCGTTTTGCCCGACGACCAACCCAAGCTGTTGTAGCCCGAACGGAACGCATGGAGGCGCTACCCACCGAAATCCTGCGGCGCGAACGGCAGATCCAACACCTTCCATTCCTCATATTTGTCGACCGGCAGCATCTTATAGGGCTGGCAAGCCTGAAGCGCGCTCATCGCGGACTTGACGACGGCAACGCCCTTCGCGGATGGCGGCGCTTCGATCAGGATTGGCGGGCGCGCCAGGGTGCCGTCGGTGGTGAGCACCGCGCGCAGCTTGATGCGGACATTGTCGGTTGCTGCGACGCCGGCCGGAAGCTTTGCACAACTCCTGAGGTGCCGGCGAAGCTCGGCGATCACCTCCGGGGCCAGCTTCGCAGCGGTGGAATCCTTGGCATCGCCGCCGTCGTCCTTCGGTTCGGCCGGCAGTTCCGGGGGCAAGCCCAGCAGGACGCCGTATTTGATGGTGACATCAGGCTCCGGCGGCTGATAGGCCGGCGGGCCCGGCTGCGGCATTGCGGGAGGCTGCGAGGCAGGCTGAGGCTGTGGCGGAGACTGTTGCGCAGGCAACTGCGATTGCGCTGGCGATTGTTGCGGTTGCTGGGCCTGTGGTTGCGGCGGTTGCGTTTGAGGCTGAGCGTTCGCCTCGCGCTGCTTCGGGGCGGATTGTGGCTGCGACGGCTTCTGCGGCTTGACCGAGGGTTGCGCCGCCGCCTCAGCCTTGTCCTTCTCGGTGAAATCGAGCTTCGGCAGCTTCAGGTCGGGGAGCGTCTCCAGCGCCTTTTCCTTCGCCTTCTCCTCGGCCTTGGCCTCCTCCTGCTTGACCTGCTCCGGCGTGACGACGTCGACCGTAACAGCCTCGGGCGGCGCCGGATGAAACGGACGGACCTCGCTGATCAGGATGACCAGAGCCACCAGCGTCAGATGCGCGATCGCCGACGCTGCAATATCCGTCCGTATGATCTTCCGCGTTTCCATCGCCCGATCTTGGCTTGCCGGCTGGTCCTAGCATAACCCGACCGACCCTCAATCCCATTTCGGCGCAAAGCCGAAATCAGTCAGGCGGCCCTTCGGATTGGCCAGCGATGCGATCCGGGCCATCTCGTCCTCCGCCAGCTCGAAATCGAAGATCTCGATGTTTTCCGATAGGCGCTCGACGCGCGAAGTTCTGGGAATCGCGGAAACATTCTGTTGCACGAGCCAGCGCAAACAGATTTGCGCCGGCGTCTTGCGATGGGCGCGCCCGATCTCGGCGAGTGTCTGGTCAGCCTTGATGCGGCCCTTGGCGATCGGGCTGTAGGCGACCAGCGCCAGGCCGTGCTGGTCGCAGGCCGCCCTCACTTTCGCCTGGTCGAGATAGGGATGATATTCGACCTGGTTGCAGACGAGCGGCTCCGGCGACAGTGCAACCGCCTGCTCGATCAGCGCCACCGTGAAGTTGGAGACGCCGATGTGGTGCGTCAGGCCCATACGCTTGGCATGCGACAGCGCGCCCAGCGTCTCCGCCAGCGGCACGTGCGAATTGGGCCAGTGCAACAGCGCGAGATCCACGGAAGGAAGCCGCAAGCGAACCAGGCTCTCCTTGAGCGATCGCTCGAGATCATGCGGCGCGAAATGGTTGGTCCAGACTTTTGTGGTGACGAAAACGTCTTCGCGACGCACGCCGGAGGCGCGCAAGCCGTCGCCGACCTCGCGCTCATTGTCATAGACCTGCGCGGTGTCGATGTGGCGGTAACCGAGCCGCAGCGCCTGCTCGACAACGCGCGCGCAGGTCCGGTCGCTCAACTCCCAGGTCCCCAGCCCGATCGCCGGGATGCTTGCACCGTTGGCCTCGACGAACAGCATGAGGAAGCCTCCCAGTTGCGGTCGCCCCCGATGCATTATGGACCCGGCCCGCGATGCTGCCAACCAATGCCGCGGCAGCGGGAATGGATATTCTGGGCAATGCCAACGCGAGGTTCGCGTCAGGCTTTCTCGTCAGGCCTTCTCGTCATACCTTCTCGTTATGCCTTGGCGAGCGCCTGGAAAAC
The DNA here is from genome assembly GCF_055807395.1 of Bradyrhizobium sp. Kon10. Lineage (NCBI taxonomy): Bacteria > Pseudomonadati > Pseudomonadota > Alphaproteobacteria > Hyphomicrobiales > Nitrobacteraceae > Bradyrhizobium > Bradyrhizobium sp. Kon10. The sequence continues at coordinate 171,785 of NZ_JBVVOZ010000014.1, forward strand.
CATATCGGGCGCATGCGCGATGACCGCGAGCAGCGCCCTCGCCGGACCGCGCGGGGCGCGCTTGCCTTGTTCCCAGTTGCGGATGGTCTCGACGGGCACGCCGAGCTTTGCGGCGAACTCCATCTGGGTGAGGCAGGCCCGGCGGCGCAGGTCGCGCACCCTAAGCGAGCCAGCGTCAGCCGGCGCCGCGTTGGTCGCAGGCTGGATTGGAAACGGCTGAACAGGAAACTCCTGCCCGTCCCGCAACTCGACGATCCGTCCGTCCGCCTTCAGCCGCACACGCATGCTCATTCCCCCAAGCAGGCGGGATGATGCGGCAGCACGCTTAAGTTCGGATTAAAGTGGCGGGGTTGGTCTCACGCTCCGGACCCGGCGCAGCGCGCCCGGGACACGATGAGGGCGCCGCCCTCACCCCGTCATTGCGAGGAGCTCTTGCGACGAAGCAATCCAGACTGCCGTCGCGGAGAGATTCTGGATTGCTTCGCTTCGCCGCTTCGCGCGTCGGCCCTCAAGGCCGGTCCCAACTCGCAATGACGAGGAGAGAGCATGCGCTTCAAACCACTACCTACTTCAGCCCGAACCAGAGCGTCGCGATGCCCAGGAAAGAGAAGAAGCCGACGACGTCGGTCACGGTCGTCACGAACGTACCGGAGGCGACCGCCGGATCGGCCCGCACCCGGTCGAGCGCCATCGGGATCAGGATGCCGCCGAGCGCGCCCGCAACAAGATTGCAGATGATCGCGAGCCCGATGACGATCCCAAGGCCCGGGATCCTGAACCAGACCACCGCGGCAATGCCGGTGATCACGGCAAAGGCCAGGCCGTTGACGATGCCGACAAGGGCCTCGCGCAACACCACGCGCCAGGCGTTGAACGAGCCGAGCTCGCGGGTAGCGAGCGCGCGCACCGCGACGGTCATGGTCTGGGTCGCGGCGTTGCCGCCCTGGCTCGCGACGATCGGCGCCAGCACGGCGAGCGCCACCATCTTTTCGAGCTGGCCCTCGAACAGGCCGAGCACCGAGGACGCCAGGAACGCCGTTGCCAGATTGACCAGCAGCCAGTTGAACCGCGCGCGTGCAATGGTGAAGACGGTGTCGGAGAGTTCTTCGTCGCTGTTGACGCCGCCGAGCGCCTTGAGGTCTTCGTCCGCCTCTTCCTCGATGACGTCAACGACGTCGTCGACGGTGATCACGCCGACGAGGCGATCCTGGGTGTCGAGCACGGGTGCGGCGACGAGGTTGTATTTGCCGAACATGCGCGCCACCTCCTCCTGGTCCTCCAGGACGGAGACGCGGCGGCGATCCTCATCGGTCAGCTCCGTGAGCGACACCGGCCGGCGGGCGCGCAGCAGCGCGTCGAGCGAGACAGCGCCCAGCCAGTGTTGGTCCTTGTCGACGACGTAGATCTCGTAGAAGCGCTCGGGCAGATCGGGCGTGTCACGCATGTAGTCGATCGCCTGGCCCACGGTGAAATCCTGCGGCACCGCGATGAACTCGGTCTGCATACGCCGGCCGGCGGAGTTTTCCGGATACAGCAGGCTGCGTTCGAGCGCGACGCGCTCCTGCAACGGCAGCTTCTCGAGGATCTCCTCCTGATCGGCCTGGTCGAGGGTTTCCAGCAGTTCGACCGCGTCATCGGATTCCAGTTCGCGGACGCCTTCGGCGACCGTCTCCGGCGGCAACTCCTCGAGAATCTCCTCGCGGACGCCCTCGTCGAGCTCGTTCAATGCCGAGAAGTCGAAGTCGCGCCCGGTCAGTTCGACCAGGCGGACGCGGTCGTCAGGCTCCAGGGCCCCGATCAGGTCGCCGAGATCGGCCTCGTGCAGCTCGGCGACGCAGGCTCGCAATGCAGCACTGTCGCCGGCCTCGATCGCATGCGCGATCTCCTCGACGAATTCGTGACGAATTTCGCCGTCTTCATTGCGCATCGGAACGTGGTCGAGTACCGAAGCCTCGGCGGATGCGGCACCGTCCATATGTTCATCCATGGCGCGCCTCGCCGTTGACAGGTTGGAACGAGTGGGCTGAGCTGATGGTTCAGGCAATACCCACAAGGCGGCTGCGAGCGCAATGACAAAGATACTTCAACTGAGCTGCACCTCGATGTCGGTGGCCGTAGCGCTCGCCGCGCTCGTCAGCACCGCCTCGGCCGCCGACTGCCCGCGCAAGGACACGCTCGGCACCTCGCGGGTGCTGAGCGTCGATGCCAGGACCACGCCGCGCGTGGGGCTGAAGAGCTTTCCGCAGACCCTGCCGCTCGCCGACCACGAGGTCGTGCTGACCTTTGACGACGGTCCAAATCCGCCGACCACCTCGAAGGTGCTGGCGGCGCTCGCGCAGGAATGCGTGCGCGCGACCTTCTTCCTGGTCGGGCTGCCCGCCTCTGAGCATCCCGACATGGTCAAGCGCATCGCCCGCGAGGGCCACACGATCGGCCACCACACCTGGTCGCATGCGTACATGGCGCGGATCCCGTTCGACAAGGCGACGTCCGAGATCGACCGCGGCATCGCTGCCGACGAGATGGCGCTGAACGGGGCCGCGACGACGACGCCTTCGACGCCGTTTTTCCGCTTCCCCTATTTCGAACAGACGCAGGCCGAGCTCGACCTGCTCCAGTCGCGCGGCATCGCCGTGTTCGGCGCCGATCTCTGGGCCAGCGACTGGGAAGAGATGACGCCGGACGAGGAACTGAAGCTCATCACCGAGCGCCTGGCCGCGGCCGGCAAGGGCATCATCCTGTTCCACGATCCCAAGGCGCGCACTGCGGCCATGATGCCGGCCTTCCTGCGGTATTTGCGCGAGAACGGCTACCACGTCGTTCACATCATACCGGCAGGCGCGGCGCAGAAGAATGCCGACGCGCATTGATGCCGGAATGTCACGCCGGTGCAAAATGGGGTGATTTGAGCCCTATTAACACTCCGTTCATGCTACGCCGTGCAATGATCAAGGGGTCCTGCGCCTGAACCGTTCTTCGGCGCCTCCGACCTATGATGGCGACAGTCGCATATGAGGGTAGACCGGATTCATGATCGGCAGTAGCGGTGCTCTCCAGACGCGATCATGGACCGTCCTGCTTCTGGGATTGCTGACCACGGGCTCGCCGGCGGCGCTTGCGGCCGATTGTCCGGGTCATCCGGGCGCGCTCGGCACGTCCCGTACCATCGTTGTCGATCCGCGCGAGCATCCGCGCATCGGCACCATGCAGTACCGCGAGACGCTGCCGCTGAAGGACCACGAAGTGGTCCTGACCTTCGACGACGGGCCGCTGCCGAAATATTCCAACCAGGTGCTCCAGATCCTGGCTGACGAGTGCATCAAGGCGACCTTCTTCACCATCGGCGCGCAGGCCAAGGCCAACCCCGAGGGTGTGCGCAAGCTGGTCGCAGCCGGCCACACCGTCGCCACGCACAGCATGACCCATCCGCTGACGTTCGACAGAATGCCGATCGAGAAGGCCGAGGCCGAGATCAATGGCGGCATCGAGTGGACGTCGGCTGCGATGACCGATCCGTCGCAGCTCGCACCGTTCTTCCGGATTCCCGGACTGATGCGCGCCGAACGCGTCGAGGAGTATCTGATCTCGCGCGGCATCCAGGTGTGGAGCGCGGATTTCCCGGCGGACGACTGGCGCCACGTGTCGCCTGACCGCGTCTACCAGCTCGCGATCCAGCGGCTGGAGGCCAAGGGCAAGGGCATTCTGCTGCTGCACGACATCCAGCCCCGCACGGTCGCGGCGCTGCCAAAGATCATCCGCGAGCTGAAGGCGCGCGGCTATCGCATCGTGCATGTGGTGCCCGCCACCGCAGACCGGCCGGCGACGCCGACCGCGCCGGTGGAATGGCTGCTGCATCCGCCGACGGAGACGACGCCGATCGCGCGCTGGCCGGCGGTGCCGAATTTCGTGTTCATGCAGACCCGGATGCTTCCGGCGCCCGCCGTTGCTGATCTCAACGTGCAAGCGGTGCACCAGGCCCTACTGCCGCGCAAGACCATGGCGCAGGCGGATGTCGCGGCCACCCTGCCCATGCCCGGCCGCGATCTCTTCGCGATCCCGGAAGGATCGATCGAGGTGCTGCTGTCGACGACATTGTCGCGGCGCGCCGCGACGCGGCTCGCCATGGCGGCCGAGACGCCTCATGCCGGCAAAGGCAAGGCAGCCAGGATGCAGGCGCGGCGGACGGCGCGCGCTGCGCATGCCGCGCCGAAACACGTAAGCCAGGCCAACGGCGCTACGCCGCCGCCGACGCGGGTCGCCAGCCTGAAGAAGCGGGCGCAGTAGCGTTGCTTACTGCCGCATAATGTTGGCGACGCAGAGCAGCACGATCAGCGCCAGGAAGAACAGGTCCATATAGGACTTGATCTCGCCGTCGCGTCGCAGTCGCGCGACGTCGGTGACGACCTGCTTGCGCGCGTTCGTCCCGCCGCTCCCGTCATTGATCGGGCCCTGGAGGCGCCGCGTCTCGGCCTCGAGCTTCTCGATCTTCTGGAAGAAATAGAACGAGCGCAGCGTCGAGGCCCCGCGCATGGCGCTGTAGACCAGCACCAGGATCGCGAGCATCGCCCTGTTCGGATACTTCTCCATGAAGTTCAGGCTGAAATACACCATCGCCATGAACGCGAAGTTAGTCAGGAAGCGGTAGATGATGCTTAGAAAGGCCATGCTGGCTCCAGCCGAGAGAAGGCGCGCAACCGGGCAGTTGTTGCGATTTCAGGGGGGTGTCGGCCTGCAGGCTGGAACGGCCAGCCCGAATGCCATGCAGCGGATCTACGCTAACTTCGTTGCGGCAAGAATAAGATCACCCCTGTGCGGGACGCCTTTTAGCCACACTCGGCCATCCTGCAAGCAACCAGGGCGGGCCACCTTTTACATACGCGCGCGCAACGGGCTCGATGGAGATTCGGCAAAAGCCGCGATAGAGTGTCGCCGCAACTCGCATACGGGGTCTGCCGATGCCGAAAAAGGGAATCACGGGCCACGACGATTGGGTTCTGACCGAGGCGCTGGCGACCGCTTTGGTGGCGCTGGAGCAGCTCGAGCCGAAGCACCAGCCGAGCACCCATATGGACGACATCCGGAAGATGCTCTCAAGCGGCAAGGAACCGGCGGCGGTGACCCTGCATCTTGCCCAGGCCAAATGCCGGCTGTTTCCGGAGACAGATCCGCTGGAGATCTACAAGGAATACGGGATCGGCGAGGAATATGGCTGACAGGCCCGGGCCGAGCCAGTTCTCGTCAGATCAGGATTTTTGGGACGTGGTGCGCTCGGAGGGACTCGAACCCCCACGATTTTACTCACTGCCACCTCAAGGCAGCGCGTCTACCAATTCCGCCACGAGCGCTTTGGGGATACCGGCTTAAGGCTTGAGGCCTGCCGGATCAACGGCGCCGATCTAACAAATCCATCAGAGGGGTACAAGCCTACAAAGGCCCCGAATTCCACAAGCTTGGGAAGAAAGTTCCTTCCGCCAGCCGGCCTTGATCTGGCGCCCGGCCCGCTACCGCGTGCCCCGGCCGCTTACCGTGCCCCGGCCGCTTACCGCGTGCCGGTCGTGCGTGGCAGCATCTGCTTGACCTCGACTGCGATGCGGTTGCGGTCGACCAGCACGACGCCGGAGGCGACCGGCAGGTTGTTGGCCAAAACCTTGACCTCGTCGGCCTCGGTCGCGTCCAGCTCGATGATGGCACCGCGGGAAAGACGTAATACTTGATGGATCGGCATGGTGGTCGTCCCGAGGACGACCATGAGATCCACGGTGACTTTATCGAGAGTAGGCACTGTCAGCACCACCGCAACTTGGGACTTGAGACTGGACTTGAGACTATGGACTCGGCATTTGCGCCTGCAATCATCACCCGGCTATGGTTAGCCAATGGTTAACTCGCCCCAGAACCCTCGCCAGGACCTCGATCTAGCGCCGTTTTCCGCCGCCACGGGCGAACCCGTGGAGTGGCGGATTTCGGACGCGCCCGTGCCCTATCCGGAGGCTGTGGCCGTAATGGAGGCCCGCGTGGCGGCGATCGCCGCAGGCGAGGCTCCGGAGCTGGTCTGGCTGCTCGAACACCCCCCGCTCTATACCTCCGGCACCTCGGGCAAGGCCTCCGACCTGCTCGACCCCCGCTTCCCGACCTTTGCGACCGGTCGCGGTGGGCAGCTCACCTATCACGGGCCCGGCCAGCGCGTGGCCTATGTCATGCTCGACCTCAAGCGGCGCCGGCCGGACGTGCGGGCCTATGTCGCGAGCCTGGAGGAACTGATCCTGCGCACGCTCGCGGCGTTCAACGTTCGCGGCGAACGGCGGGAGGATCGGGTCGGCGTCTGGGTCAAGCGGCCCGACAAGGGGACCGAGCACGAGGACAAGATCGCCGCGATCGGCGTCCGGCTGAAACGCTGGGTGTCATTCCACGGCATCGCCATTAATATCGAGCCGGAGCTAGAGCACTTCGCCGGTATCGTGCCCTGCGGCGTCGCCGATCCTCGCTACGGCGTCACCTCGCTGGTCGATCTCGGCCAGCTCGTGACCATGGCCGATGTCGACATCGCGCTCCGGCAAGCCTTTGAAGAGCTGTTCGGCCCGACCAGAGCGCTGGTGCCGGAAGCCGCCGCGTAGCGAGTTCTCGTTGGACACGCACCGATGCCCGTTCTCCGTTGAGGCGGAATCAGCTACGCTTGAATCGGTGTCGCCCACGCCTCCCCCCTCCGCCGGGAAAGTACACGTCATGCCGGGCGAGTTGATCATCGGACCGACTGTTCGAGCGCCAGGCATAAGGAGGGATTGCGCTTCAGCTCGCAATGGGAGGTTTCTACGATGAGATTGTCTGCACCGATCTATCATCTCAAGCGCAAGGCCAAGCGCCTGTCCCGCGGAGAAGGCATTCCGCTGCACGATGCGCTCGACCGCATTGCCGTGAGCGAAGGGTTTTCGGCCTGGAGCATGCTCGCGGCGAAAGCAGCCGCAGTGACGCCGGCCAATCGACTGTTCCCCCACGTCCAGCCGGGTGACCTGGTGCTGGTCGGGGCGCGTCCCGGCCAAGGCAAGACCCTGATGAGCCTCGAACTTGCCGTCGAGGCCATGAGGTCGGGACGTCGAGCCGCGTTCTTCTCGCTCGAATATACCGAGCGCGATGTGCTGGACCGTATCCGCGCGATCGGCGTGGACCCGGCGCAATTCGCTGACATGTTCGAGGTCGATTGTTCCGACGCGATCAGCGCCGATTACGTCGTCAAGCAGATGGCCGCGGCGCTCCCAGGCACGGTCGTGGTGATCGACTATCTGCAACTGCTCGACCAGCGGCGGGAAAACCCCGATCTGACCGTCCAGGTGCGCGCGCTGAAATCCTTCGCACGCGACACGGGCCTGATCGTCGTCTTCATCTCCCAGATCGACCGGTCCTATGATCCCTCCGTCAAGCCCTGCCCCGATCTCAGCGATGTCAGGCTGCCGAACCCGCTCGATTTGAAGCTGTTCGACAAGACCTGCTTCCTGAACGATGCCGAGGTTCAGTTCCGCGCAGCGAGCTGAATATCTCCCTTGCAAGCGGTAATGGCCGCGGGTGAGATCGCTCACCCGCGGCTTGCGGCTTCACGTCTTCTCCGGCGAGAGCTCGAGCTTGCCGGCGATATAGCGCCGCTCCTGAGTCAGGCCGCCGAAACCGTAGGCATCCCCCTTGACCTCGTCGACATGCAGGTAGGTCTCGGGATGCAGCGGGCCCAGGATCCCGGTCATGCGCTTGAACATCGCCGCGAGATAGGCCGCCTTCTCGTCCTTGGTGTTGGTGCCTTCGCTGACGTGGATGTCGATCCAATAGCTCGCGAGGCGCTGGTCGGCGAGCGACTTGCCGCCGGCGAACCAGTCGCTCGCCTCGACCGCTTTCACGATGATGGCGGTCACCTTGGGATCCTTGTGGAGTATCTCGGCGGTGAGTTCGGACACGGCGTTCGCGATGTCGGCCTTCAGCGAGGGCGATTGCCGCGAGGTGGTGTAGGACACGGTGATCAGGGGCATGGTCGTTCTCCTCAAATGTCGCGCGGCTTGCGCGGCGTTGATGAGAAGCTAGACCTCCGCCAATCATTTTGGTATCTTATGATTGTTGATATCAATGATAAGTATTCGTAATGGCAGCCACCCTCGACATCGCCACCGTCCACGCTTTCCTGCTGGTCGCCGACCTCCAGAGCTTTACGCGTGCCGCCGAAGTGCTCGGCACGACCCAGGCGGCCATCAGCCTGAAACTGCAACGGTTGGAGACGCTGCTGGGCAAGCGCCTCGTCGAACGGTCGCCACGCGCACTCCGGCTCACCGCGGATGGCGCCGCGTTCCTCGATCGTGCCCGCGCCTTGATGCAGGCGCATGACCGCGCGCTGTCGGGCGAGGCGTCTGCCGTGCAATCGCTCTCGCTCGGCATCTCCGATCACGCCGCCGGCCCGGAGCTGGTACCGCTGCTCGAGCGGCTGCACGCGATGTCCTCGCAGCTTACCCTAGCCGTCACCATCGGCTTCTCGCGCGAGATGCAGGATGCCTATGACGCAGGACGGCTCGATGCAGTGGTCGTCCGCCAGGAAGGCAGCCGCCGTGGCGGCGAGAAGCTGACCGAGGACGAGTTCGGCTGGTTCGCGGCGAGGCGCTTCACGCTGCCGAAGGGGGAGCCGCTGCCGCTCGCAACGCTCGCCCCTCCCTGCGGCGTCCGCGCCATCGCCGTGCGCGCGCTCGACAAAGCCGGGGTCGCCTGGCGCGAGCGCTTTGTCGGCGGCGGCGTCACCGCGGTGGTTGCGGCCACGCTTGCCGGCCTTGCGATCGCACCGCTGGCGCGGCGGATCGCGCCTCCCGGGTTGATCGATATCGGGCCCGCCCACAAGCTGCCAAAACTCGGCAGCTCGAAGGTGATGCTGCATTCGAAGGTCAGCGATCCCGCCAAGGTAGCCGCGCTACGCGCGATCGCGGCGACGTTTCGGAGCCTTGCGGCGACATAGGCAATCAGCCGGATCGGATCGTCGCGCTCGATACAGGACATACCCATCATTCAAGCAGGCGGAGCGCCGTTAAAGCCTGCATACGGGTCAGCGAATCTGCCTAAAATTGTCCCAGCAGCGGGAACATATCGGCCCGTGCTGCGTTTGCTTCCGTTCAGGCGGGGTTCCGGAATGTTCAAAAAGGCCAGTCAGCAGAGAGACTTGTTCGAAAGCGAGCGCAGTTTTCGGCTGTTGGTTGAAGGGGTTGCCGACTACGCACTGTATATGCTCGACCCGTCGGGGATCATCACGAGCTGGAATATCGGCGGCGAGCGCATCAAGGGTTATTCGCCCGACGAGATCCTCGGCCAGCACTTTTCGCGCTTCTACACCGAGGTCGACCGGGCGAACGGCAAGCCGGCCCGAGCGCTCGGCATTGCGCGGGACAAGGGACGCTATGAGGAGGAAGGCTGGCGCGTCCGCAAGGACGGCAGCTTCTTCTGGGCCAGTGTCGTCATCGACCCGATCCGCGAAGACGGTCAGCTCATCGGTTTTGCCAAGATCACACGCGACATCACAGAACGGCGCGATGCGCAGCTGAAACTTGAGGCGATGCAGAAGCAGCTCGCCGAGTCTCAGAAGTTCGACGCACTCGGCCAGCTCACCGGCGGGGTTGCCCACGACTTCAACAATCTCCTGATGATCATCAGCGGCAGCCTTCACATGCTGAAAAAGGGCGCGGCCGACGACGCCAAGCTTCATCGAGCGATCTCGGCAATCGAGACCGCGACCAAGCGCGGCGCTGCGCTGACGAGCCAGCTCCTGACCTTCGCACGCCGACAGAGCGTCAATCCGCAGCCGATCGATTTTGCCGAACGCATCGCCGCGATCCGCGAGGTGCTCGATGCCGGCGTCGGCAGCTCCGTCCGCCTCGCCTTCGACATCGACCGCGAGGTCTGGGCGATCAGGACCGACGCCTCCGAGCTCGAGACGGCGCTGCTCAATCTGGTCATCAACGCCCGCGATGCAATGCCCGAGGGCGGCACCGTCACGATCAGCGCCCGCAACGTCGTGCTGGACGACACGCTGTTGAGCGGCGAGTTCGTCGCGATCGGCGTGGCCGACACCGGGCTCGGCATTCCCTCCGACGTCGTCGACAAGATCTTCGAACCGTTCTTCACCACCAAGCCGATCGGCAAGGGCACGGGTCTCGGTCTCTCCCAGGTGCATGGCTTCGCCCACCAGGCCGGCGGCACCGTGAAGGTCGCAAGCGAGCTCGGCAAGGGCACCACCTTCACCATCCTATTGCCGCGCGGAACAGACGCGCCGGTCCGGGAAACGGCAGAGGTGCCGTCGTTCCGCGGCAGTGGCACAGTGCTGCTGGTCGAAGATAATCCCGATGTCGCCGTCGTCAGTGTCGGCCTGCTGGAGCAGCTCGGCTACCGCGTCCGCCGTGTCCCCGACGCCGAAGCCGCGCTGCGCGAACTCGAGCACAACGGCGTCGACTTCGTGTTCTCGGACATCGTGATGCCCGGCAAGATGGATGGCCTCAGTCTCGCTCACCATCTGCGCCAGGCTCATCCCCGCCTGCCGATCCTGCTCGCCACCGGCTACAGCGAAGCCGCCGCCGATGTCCGCGGCGATTTTCCGATCCTGCGCAAGCCGTATGAAATCCACGAGTTGAGCGAAGCGATCGCCAAGCTGCCGCGCTAACGCGAGCCGCCTTCAAACCGTCGGCAACACCGAGAACGCTTCCCCTGCCCTGCGCAAGTTCAGCTCGTCCACGCCGGCCGTCTCGCTCGTGACATTGTCGACGCGCGAGGACGGTGGGCCGTGGCGGCACAGGGCGACCATCTCGGCGACATGCTTCGGCGCGCCAGCGAACAGCGCCTCGACGCTGCCGTCGCGGCGGTTGCGGACCCAGCCTTCGAGCCCGCAGCTGACCGCCTGAGACTCGAGCCAAGCCCGGTAGCCGACGCCCTGGACGCGGCCGCGGATCACGACCTGGAGGATCGCGCGGCTCATTTCTTCAGCCCGAGGACATCGGCACTGCGCGCCTTGACGTCGGCCTCGCGCATGACGCGGCTGGTCAGTTCGGCAGACGCCAACCCCTTGAGCGCTTTCGGCGACGTGCCTTCGCGCAACGCCTTCAGCGTGTCGTAAACGGCCTGCGTTGCGGCGGCGATCGGCGCGTGGCCCTGGAGCGCGATGCGGACGCGCCGGGCGGCGAGATAGTCGAGCACGTTCAATTCCTCCGGCGCGCCGCCAAGCACGACCGGCAGACGCGTCGCCGCCGCAATCGCATCGAGCTCGGCGCGTGACTTGATCCCGGTGAAGAACAACGCATCGACTCCGGTAGCTTCATAGGCCTGCGCGCGGCGAATGGTATCGTCGAGCGAGGTGATCGACGCCGCGCCGGTACGGCCCATGATGACAAGCGAGGGATCGCTGCGGCCATCGAGCGCGGCCTTCATCTTGCCGACGCCTTCTTCCAGCGAGATCAACTGCGCCTTCGTCTCCCCGAAGGCGGCCGGCAGCAGCGTGTCCTCGATGGTGAGGCCGGCCGCGCCCGCCGTTTCAAGCTCCTGCACGGTGCGGCGCGCGTTGAGCGCATTGCCGTAGCCGTGGTCGGCATCGACCAGCACCGGAAGTGTTGCGGCGCGCGACATCCGCCGCATCTGCTCGGCGAGCTCGGTCAGCGTGATCAGCGCGACGTCGGGATCACCGAGCACGGCGAGCGAGGCAGCCGAGCCGCCGAACATGCCGAGCGGGAAACCGAGATCCTCGGCGATGCGGATCGAGATGGCGTCGTAGACGGAGCCGGGATGGACGCAGGCCGAACCCGACAAGATCGAACGCAGTGTTTCGCGGCGGGAACGGAAGGCCATGGTGCTGTCTCGGTTAGGTCACGGAGCCTGCAGCATACTCCGTCATTGCGAGCGAAGCGAAGCAATCCAGAAATGCACCCGCGGAAGCAGTCTGGATTGCTTCGTCGCGAAGGGCTCCTCGCAATGACGGTGCTTGTAGGGCCCGGGCGAGAGCCCCACTCACACCTTACGCAAACTCCAATATCAACGCATCCACCGCGAGCGTGGCGCCGGGGCTGGCGTGGATCTTCTTCACGGTGCCGTCCTGCTCGGAGCGGAGCACGTTCTGCATCTTCATGGCTTCGACCACCGCGAGCGTCTCGCCGGCCTTGACCTCCTGCCCTTCGGTCACAGCGATCGAGACCACGAGCCCGGGCATCGGACAGAGCAGCTTCTTGCCGGTATCGGCGGCCGTCATCACCGGCATCAGCCGTGCCGATGCAGCTTCCGCTTCGGTCCAGACATAGACCGGCACCTCGACACCCTGATGCGCAAGGCGGAGGCCGTTCGCGATCGGACGCGCCTGCACCGCCACGACCTGGCCGTCGATCGTGCCCTGCCAGACCGGATCGCCCGGCTTCCAAGGCGACTGCAACAGATGCGCCTGGCCGGCCTTGCCGTCGGCATCGACGAAGCGCACGGCGATCGCCTCGCCCTCGCGCGCAACTTCGAGCAAAATCTCCTGGCGGTCGAGCCAGACCGCGCGCCGGCGCTCGCGCTGCACGATGCGGCCGCCCATCTGGCCGGAGATCTGGCGCTTGCGCTCGCCGAGCACGTGATCGATCGCGGCGCCGACCGCCGCAATGCGACGTGCGACCTCGCCTTCGGGCACGCGCACCGCAAAGCCCTTGGGAAATTCTTCCGCGATGAACCCGGTCGAGAGGTTGCCCTCGCGCCAGCGCGGATGGTGCATCAGCGCGGACAGGAACGGGATGTTGTGGCGGATGCCGTCGACATAGAAGGAGTCCAGCGCTGTCGCCTGCGCCTCGATCGCGGCGGCACGCGAGGGCGCATGCGTGACCAGCTTGGCGATCATCGGATCGTAATGGATCGAGATCTCCCCGCCTTCCTGCACGCCGGTGTCGTTGCGCACGGTGATGCCGTCTTTGCTCACTTCCGCCGGCGGCCGGTATTTCACCAGGCGCCCGATCGAGGGCAGGAAGTTGCGGAAGGGATCTTCGGCGTAAAGGCGCGATTCCACGGCCCAGCCCTTGAGCGAGACGTCCTTCTGCGCAATCGCGAGCTTCTCGCCGGCGGCCACGCGGATCATCTGCTCGACGAGATCGACGCCGGTGACGAGCTCGGTCACGGGATGCTCGACCTGGAGGCGCGTGTTCATCTCCAGGAAGAAGAAGCTCTTGTCCTGGCCGGCGACGAATTCGACGGTGCCGGCGGAATCGTAATTCACCGCCTTGGCGAGCGCGACCGCCTGCTCGCCCATCTTGCGCCGGGTGGCCTCATCGAGCAGGGGCGACGGCGCCTCCTCGATGACCTTTTGGTTGCGGCGCTGGATCGAGCATTCACGCTCGCCGAGATAGATGACGTTGCCGTGCTTGTCGCCCAGCACCTGGATCTCGATGTGGCGGGGATCGACGATGAACTTCTCGACGAAAACGCGGTCGTCGCCGAATGAGGCCTTGGCCTCGGCCTTGGCGAGATTAAAGCCCTCGGCGACCTCGGCCCTCGAATGCGCAATACGCATGCCTTTGCCGCCGCCGCCGGCGGAGGCCTTGATCATCACGGGATAGCCGATCTCATCCGAAATGCGGACCGCGTGCTTGTCGTCCTCGATGACGCCGAGATGGCCGGGCACGGTCGAGACTTTGGCCTTGGCGGCGGCCTTCTTGGATTCGATCTTGTCGCCCATCGCGGCGATTGCGCCCGGGTTGGGACCGATGAAGACAATGCCGGCGGCCTCCAGCGCGCGCGGAAACGCCTCACGCTCGGACAGGAAGCCGTAGCCGGGATGCACGGCTTGCGCGCCGGTCTTGCGGCAGGCCTCCACGATCTTCTCGATCACCAGGTAGCTCTCGGCCGCTGAGGGCGGCCCGATCAGCACGGCCTCGTCGGCCATCTCGACATGGAGGGCGTCGCGGTCGGCCTCGGAATAGACCGCAACCGTCTCAATTCCCATGCGGCGCGCGGTCTTGATGACCCGGCAGGCGATTTCGCCGCGATTGGCGATCAGGATGCGTTTGAACATGCTTTTCTTGAGTCTCGACCTTGGGCGGGACCCTTCCCCGGCCGTTGGGGCCTATCGGGACGGGCCGTGTGGCTCCCGTGGTACATCAAAATAGGGCGGAGGCAACGGTCAAAATCCGCAGGCCCCTGGCGTACCAGACGGGACCGAACCCGGCCCCACGGATCCCGCCGACGCGCTGCTTCGCACTACGGTCCTTTGGTCCTGGCCGCGTCCCGCACCAAGGCATGAATGAAGCCGAGCTTCGCGACCACCGCGGGCGACAGGATGAAAGGATAGAGGTCGCGCGCGCCCATCGCGCGGTTGACGCTGTTCATGGCGAAGGTGAAGGGCAGCCATGCATTGACCAGGACCTCGACGTCCTTGGCCTGGTACGAGTTGAAGCGGATCCGCGCGGTCAGCTCGCCGTCGCGGTCGACCCGCGGCCGCACCTCCATGCCGAACTCGGAGGCCATCTCCAGAGTGTCGACGATGTGGAGATAGTGCGCCCAGGTTTCCGCGAAATCTTCCCAGGGGTGCGTCGTGGCGTAGGCCGAGACGTAGTTCTGTTGCCAGTCAGGCGGAGCGCCTTCGGCATAGTGGCGCTGCAAGGCTTGGCCGTAATCCACTGAATCCTCGCCAAATACCGCGCGGCATTGGTCGAGCTTGCCCCCATTACGGACCAGCACGTCCCAAAAATAGTGGCCGACCTCGTGGCGGAAATGCCCGAGCAAGGTCCGGTACGGCTCGCCCATCTCCAGCCTGCGCCGCTCTCGTTCGATCTCGTCGGTCTCGGTGAGCGCGATCGTGATCAGGCCGTTGTCATGGCCGGTCATGATCCTCTCGCCGCTGCTCGGATCGTCGGCGAGGAAGTTGAAGATCAGGCCGTGTTCGGGATTGTCCTGCCGGGTCTGGAGCGGCAGCTTCCAGCGGATCAACGAATAGAACAAGCGGTGCTTCGCCACCTCCAGCTCGCGCCAGCCGGCAAGCTGGGCGGAATCCGACAGGTCCGGCACGATGCCGTTATGGCGGCAGGCACGGCAATAGCCGGTGCTATCGCCCGCATCCGTCAGCCAGTTGCAGGAATCATACTCGGCGTTGCGGCACAGCATGCGTCCCTTGCCCTTGTCGGCGAGCGTGGCCCAGCCGTCCCCATCGGGCTCGAGCGCCGACATCGTCTCCTTCTCCGGCAGGAAGGCGACCCGGTGGCCGCAGCGTTCGCAGGCGCGGTTCTCGAAATAGAGGACGTTGCCGCAGGCCTGGCAGACAAAGAGCTTCAAGATTTAGCCTCTTCGGAAAGGGAGTTTTAGAGAGGATCGCTCGGCGCCTCGCGAAGACGCCGCGGCGGGCCGATCGTTCCAACCCTGGGAACAAAATGCCAGCCCGGAGGTTGACTGGACGGACTTTTCCCGCCTTTCACAAGGCGCAGGACCTCCTCTCGATATCTTCCTTTGAGCAATGGCCATCACGCTGCTTCTGTGTGAGTATCAGTCCGGCACGTGCGCACCCGCATGACAACGGCCGACGCCTTGAACGATCCCCTGCCCGAGACCATCGCCGCCGAAAGGCTGCGCCAGCACCTGGAAGAGATCGCGCGCGAGCGCGACAATGCCTATCACGCGCTTCAGGAGCGCGAGGCCGAGCTCGCGCGCATCCAGCGCATCGGCAAGGTCGGCGGGCTCGAGGTCGACTTCCGCGAGGGCTTCAAGAATCGCCGCTCGCCTGAATACCTGATGATCCACGGGCTGCCGCTCGAGGCCGTCGACGAATCGCACGAGGACTGGGTCAGCCGCATCCATCCCGACGACCGCGACGCGACCGTCAAGCATTTCCTCGAGGCACTCGCCGGGACCAACGAGGATTATACGGCCGAATACCGCATCATTCGTCCGAGCGACGGCGAGACCCGCTGGATCCGTGTCGTCGCCAAGATCGAGCGCGATAGCGAGGGCCGCGCTATCCGCCTGGTCGGTGCCCATATCGACATCACCGACCAGATGGTCGCGCGCGAGACGCTGCGCGAGAGCGAGGAGCGCTTCCGGCTGATCGCCGACAGCGCGCCGGTGCCGATCTGGGTCACAAAGCTCGACCGCAAGCGCTCCTTCGCCAACCAGGCCTATGTCGACTTCCTCGGCCTGCCCTATGACCAGGCGATCGATTTCGACTGGCGCAAGGTGCTGCATCCCGACGACCTGCCGCGTGTACTGCAACAATCCGTCCAGGGCGAAGCCTCGCTGAAGCCGTTCGTGCTGGAAGCGCGTTACAAGGACGCCACTGGCGAGTGGCGCTGGCTGCGCTCGGAATCCCAGCCGCGCTGGGATCCGACCGGCAAGCATATCGGCTTCATCGGTGTCGCCCATGACATCACCGCCGCCAAGCAGGCCGAGATCGAGCTCCGCCAGCTCAACGAGACGCTCGAGGAGCGCATCGTCGAGCGCACCGCCGAGCTCGAAGCCAATGAGGCGCGGCTGCGCGCCATCCTGGAAACCAGCAACCAGTACCAAGGCCTGGTCAATCTCAGGGGCGAATTGCTTTACGCCAACAAAACCGCGCTCGATGACATACGCGCGGAAGCGCGGGACGTCATCGGCAAACCGCTGTGGGAGACAGCCTGGTTCGCCGGCACCCAAGGCATGAGCGCGATCGTGCGCGAGGCGTTCGAGACCGTGCTGAAGGGCGAAGCCGTCAGGATGGAGATCCGCCTGCGCCTTCCCGTCGGCGAGCGCGATTTCGAGTTCGGCATGCGCCCGGTGCTCGACCGCCACGGCAGCATCACCGGCGCCGTGCCGGAAGCCGTCGACATCACCGAGCGGCGCCGCGGCGAGGAAGCGCTGCGGCAATCGCAAAAGATGGAGGCGATCGGCCAGCTCACCGGCGGCGTCGCGCACGATTTCAACAATCTCCTCACCATCATCCGCTCGGCGACCGACTTCCTGCGCCGGCGCGAGCTACCGGAGGAGCGCCGGCGTCGCTATGTCGACGCGATCTCGGACACCGTCGAGCGCGCCTCCAAGCTGACCGCGCAGCTTTTGGCCTTTGCGCGCCGGCAGCCATTGAAGCCACAGATCTTCAATGTCGGCAGTCAGGTCGAGGGCGTGGCACAGTTGGTCCGGCCGCTGGTCGGCGGCCGCATCGAGATCGCCGTGGAGGTGCACGATTCCGACTGCTACACCATCGCCGACATCGCCCAGTTCGAGACCGCGCTGATCAACCTCGCCATCAATGCCCGCGATGCAATGGAAGACGAGGGCCGCCTCACCATTGCGGTCCGCAAGGTTTTGGGCACCCCGAGTCTGCGCTCGCAATCGGCGCGCAGCGGTGACTATGTCGCAATCTCGGTCGCCGATACCGGCAGCGGGATCGCGCCGGAACACCTCGACTCGATCTTCGAGCCGTTCTTCACCACCAAGGAAGTCGGCAAGGGTACCGGCCTTGGCCTCAGTCAGGCTTTTGGCTTTGCAAAGCAGTCCGAGGGCGACATTGCGGTGACGAGTGCACCGGGCAAGGGCGCGACCTTCACCATCTATCTGCCGCAGGCACAGAGCCCAGTCGCGGACAAGGAAGCCGCGGCGTTGACCCACGAAGCCGCCACGACCGGACGCGGCTATCGCGTGTTGGTGGTCGAGGACAATGACGATGTCGGCCAGTTCTCGACCGAGCTTCTGGAAGATCTCGGCTACGTCGTCCGCCGCGTCGCCAATGCCAATGCGGCGCTGGGCATCCTCGGCGAGAACGAATTCGCCGTCGACCTCGTTTTCTCCGATGTCATCATGCCCGGCATGAATGGGGTCGAGCTCGCCGGCATCATCCGCGAGCGCTATCCGGGTCTCCCGGTCGTGCTCACGAGCGGCTACAGCAACGTGCTCGCCGAAAACGCGCATCGCGGCTTCGAGCTGATCCAGAAGCCATATTCGGTGGAGTCGCTGTCGCGCATTTTGCGCAAGGCGATTTCGGAGAAGCTGTCGGTAGCGCGATGAGAGTGAAGTTCGCGAGAATCTGCCACAGTCTCCGTCATTGCGAGCGCAGCGAAGCAATCCAGAATCCCTCCGCGGAGACAGTCTGGATTGCTTCGCTGCGCTCGCAATGACGGCTAGCGCGCCGTCACAGACCAACGGATCCCGATGATATGAAATCCACCCTCCTCTCTGCCTGGCAAACCTGGGCGCTGCTCTCCGCCTGCTTTGCCGCACTCACAGCGATCTTCGCCAAGGTCGGCGTCGAGAATATTAACCCGGACCTTGCGACCTTCATCCGCACCATCGTGGTGCTGCTCGCTTTCTCGATCTTATTGTTTTTCACCGGGCAGTTCGCCGCGCCATCGGCGGTCTCGTCAAAGACCTGGCTGTTCCTGGTGCTCTCGGGGCTTGCGACCGGCGCGTCTTGGCTGTGCTATTTCCGCGCGCTGAAGCTTGGACCCGCGACGCTCGTAGCGCCGATCGACAAGCTCAGCGTCGTGCTGGTTGCCATGTTCGCCTTCACGTTTCTCGGCGAGCGCCCGACCGCGCAAGGCTGGGTCGGCATCGCCATGATCGGCGCCGGCGCGGTGCTGCTGGCGGTGAAATTCTGAGGCGGAACAAAGCTGTCGCGAAATCCCCTGCCTGAGACACGCAAGTCGCCCATGGCGCCCCGAATCCGCGGGGGAAGACAGCGGCGGCGGCTTCCGCTATCGCTGCCGAATGAACCCAATCCATTCAAGGACTGACCGTGCCGCATGACGCCATCTGGGCCTGGAGCATCATCGTCGCCGCGACCGCGGGCGTCATCATCCGCCCGTTTCGCTTGCCCGAGGCGATCTGGGCCGTTATCGGTGCCGCCGCACTGGTGCTGCTCGGCTTGTTGCCGTGGCAGGATGCGCTGACGGGACTCGAGAAAGGCATCGACGTCTATCTCTTCCTGATCGGCATGATGCTGATCGCCGAGCTCGCCCGGCTCGAAGGCCTGTTCGACTATCTCGCCGCGCTCGCGGTGGAATATGCCGGCGGCTCGCCGCAGCGGCTGTTCCTGCTGATCTACCTCGTCGGCACGCTCGTGACGGTGCTGCTCTCCAACGACGCCACCGCAATCGTGCTGACGCCGGCCGTGTTCGCCGCGACCCGCGCGGCAGGCGCAAAACCGCTGCCTTATCTGTTCGTCTGCGCCTTCATCGCCAATGCCGCGAGCTTCGTGCTGCCGATCTCGAACCCCGCCAATCTCGTGGTGTTCGGCGCGCGCATGCCGCAGCTCACCGAATGGTTGCGCCTGTTCGCCCTGCCCTCGGCGGCCTCGATCCTGCTCACTTATGTCGTGCTGCGCCTGACCCAGCACCGCGCGTTGAAGGAGGAGACCATTGCGCGCAAGGTACCGCATCCAAAACTCGGTCGCGGCGGCAGGCTGACGGCGGCAGGCATCGTGGCCATCGGCGTCGTGCTGGTCACGGCCTCCGCGCTCGACAAGCCGCTCGGGCTGCCGACCTTCGTCTGCGGCGTGATCACCGCCGCGATCGTGCTCCTGTTCAACTGGCAGTCGCCCCTGCCTGTGCTGCGGGGCGTCTCCTGGAGCGTGCTACCGCTGGTCGGCGGGCTCTTCGTGATGGTGGAAGCCCTGGTGAAGACCGGCGTCATCGGACAGCTCAGCGCGCTGCTGCACGAGGCGGTCGCGCAATCAATCCCACAAGCCGCCTGGAGCGTGGGCATTGCGACGGCAGTCGCCACCAACATTGCCAACAACCTGCCGGTTGGCCTCGTCGCGGGCTCGGTTGCCGCCAGCGATCATCTGCCAGGGGCTGTCGTCAGCGCGATCCTGATCGGTGTCGATCTCGGACCCAATTTGTCGGTGACCGGCTCGCTCGCGACCATCCTCTGGCTCGTCGCGCTGCGCCGGGAAAAGATCGAGGTCGGCGCCTGGCCATTCCTCAAGCTCGGCATGCTGGTGACGCCGCCCGCCCTGATCGCGGCGCTCGCGGCCGCGATCAGGTAGCGTGCTTCTTAGTCGTTCTCGTAGCCGTAGACTTCCGGCAGGATGAAGATTGCGGCGAGCAATCCGATCAGCGGGAAGATCGCGACGAACAACGTGGCACCAGCCTGCCCGATCGCGGCGAACAGCGACGGGAACAGGAAGATCGCCAGGAACGACGGCAGTTTCACGAACATGTAGGCGAAGCCGCTCGCCGTGCCGCGATATTTCGGCTTCGCGACCATGGTCGGGATCGTCATGCAATTCGACGCATCCCAGTAATGGCCCCACAGCATCGCGGCGGCCGCGAACGGCAGCAGCATCTTGTTGTCGGTGTAGAGCGCAAAGGCCGCGACCAGCAGCGAGGCCAGCACGATGCCGAATCCGGCGATCGCGATGCCGCGATGGCCGATCTTCGGCGTCAGCAGCGGGCCGACCCAGCCCGACACCGCGGCGAGGCAGAACAGCGCCATCGTCACCAAATTGTTGCCGAGCACGCTCGACACGCCGACCATCACGAACAGCACCGGCAGGTAGAACGCGAACGTCGAGAACTCGCTGCCTTGCGCGAAGCAGGCGATCCAGCCGTAGATCGTGGCGCGCCAGCGGATCGGATCCTTCTTGAGATCGGCGAGGAAGGCGCGGGTGCTGACCTTCGGCACCACCACATCCCGGTCCGGCAGCATCGCCAGATCATCGTTGAACATCTCGCGCGCCACCATCTTGGCCTCGCGGAAGCGTCCCTTCTGCACCAGCCAGACCGCGGTTTCGGGCACGTCGTGGCGCATGATCAGGATGATCAGCGCCGGCACCGCGCCGAGGCCGAGCGTCACCCGCCACAGCATCTCGTGCTGGATGTCGAGCAGCAGGAAGATCACGATGACGCCGATGGTGAGCACCTCGCCCACGGCGAACATGAACTGCCAGCGGTTGCCCATGACCTCGCGCTCACCCTTGGCCATGGATTCCATGATGTAGGTGTAGCCGGTCGAGATGTCGGAACCGAGGGGAACCCCAAGCAGGAAGCGGATCACGACCAGCCAGCCGACGCTGGGCACGAAGGCCTGCGCCACGGCGAGCACGATGAACATCACCATCGTCACCAGGAACATCACGCGGCGGCCGATCTTGTCGGACAGCCAGCCGCCGAGCAGCGCGCCCACCAGGGCGCCGCCCTGCGTGCCTGCCGCGGCAAGGCCCAGCATCAGCGGGTCGGGATTGTACTGCTCCTTGATGAAGATCAGCACGAAGGCGATGGAATAGAGGTCCCAGGCTTCGACCAGGATCGAGGCCATCATCAGCCAGCCGACCTTGTTGCCCTTGGGACTGTAGTTCGTAATGAGGTAGCGGACCGCGGCTTCGCTCGCGGTCGGTTGTGGCATCGCCATCGTTGACATGTTTGGTCCTCCTAGCCTCTTAATGTGCCGAGCAGCTTATGTGCCGAGCAGCGGTTCGATGCTGCAATCCAGCAAACGCGGATCGATCCCCGTCTCCATTCCCTCGAACATCTGGTCCATGTAGTCGATCAGGGCATCGCTCGCCTTCACCGCGTCCCCCACGCGGCGATTGGCGACCGCCCTGAGAATAGCCAGATGACGATCAATCGTTCCTGACAGCTCGGCCTGCCCAGGCATGAAGCGGTGATGGATGTAGCCGATGCGGCGGTACAGCGTGTGCAGCGGCCGCAGCGTGTGCACAAGGAAAGGCTCGCCCGCCGCATCCAGGACCAGCGCGTCGATGCGGCGGTCGATGCTGTTGAATTCGTCCAGGGTCAGGCTGGCGCGACGCTCGCGCAGGAGACGCTCGATGTGCAGTGCCTGATTGCGGTGCGAGAGGCTGGCGCGATCGGCCGCAAGGCGGATCACGAAGCGTTCCATGTCGCGGCGCAAACCCAAGAGCATGCGCTCGCGCGCCAGATCGATCGGCGCGATGTGCAGGCCATGGCGCGGGCGGATGATGATCAGCGTGTCGGCGGAGAGTCGATTGACGGCGTGATGCACCGGCGTGCGGCCGAAGCCGGTGATCTGCTGCAGTTCCAGCATGGTCATGAACTGGCCAGGCTTGAGCTCGCAGTGGACGAGCAGCTCCTCGATCTTCTGATAGGCGAGCTCGAAGAAGTTGAGTCGGTTGCGTCGGCTCGGCTTGCCCTCGCCGTCGCGGTCCGTTCTCACCACCTCAAGCGCGCGCTTGCGCCGTGCCATCACATTGTCCTCCCGGCCGCCTGCTGTCGCTTCGCAGCGCGGCGCCTTATTTGTGACACCCTTAAAACATGTTGTGATATATTACAAGCGAGCGTAAGACGTCTGCTGGCCCGCTAGCTATTGCGGCGCACAATGACAACGAGACGGGCGCAACGCGCCGGCGATGGGAGGATGTTGCGGTGAAGATCACGTCGATCGAGACCCTGCGCACCGAGGAATTTTCCAACGTCATCTGGGTCCGCGTTCACACCGATACGGGCATGATCGGTCTCGGCGAGACCTTCTATGGCGCCGGCGCAGTCGAGGCGCAGATCCACGACACCTTTGCGGGCCGCCTGCTCGGCCGCCATCCCCTGCACATCGAGGCGATCCATCGCGACATGCTGAACCTGCCGATGGCGCAGTCCTCCACCGGTGTGGAATACCGCGCTGCCTCGGCGATCGACATCGCGCTGTGGGACCTGTTCGGCAAAGTCTGCAATCAGCCGGTACACCAGATGCTCGGCGGCCTCTGTCGCGACAAGCAGCGCATCTACAACACCTGCGCCGGCACGAAGTATGTGCGCTCCACCAATATCAGCCCGGTGTCGAACTGGAATCTCGGCGCCTCCGAGGGTCCCTATGAGGATCTCGACGCCTTCATGACCCGCGCCGATGCGCTGGCCGAAAGCCTGCTGGAAAGCGGCATCTCTGCCATGAAGATCTGGCCGTTCGATCCGGCGGCGCAGGAAAACAAGGGCCTCTACATCACCGCCGCCCAGATGAAGCAGGCGATCGAGCCGTTCGAGAAGATCCGCAAAGCCGTCGGCGACAAGATGGAGATCATGGTCGAGCTCCACTCGCTGTGGAATCTGCCGACGGCAAAGCAGATCGCGCGCGCGCTCGAGCCCTACAAGCCGACCTGGTACGAAGACCCGATCCGGATGAACTCGCCGCAGGCGCTCGCCGAATATGCGCGCTCCACCGACGTCTGGGTCTGCGCCAGCGAAACGCTGGGCTCGCGCTTTCCCTACAAGGACATGCTCGACCGCGACGCCATGCACGTGGTGATGGCCGATTTGTGCTGGACCGGCGGCCTCACCGAAGGCCGCAAGATCGCCGCGATGGCCGAGACCTATCACCGGCCCTTTGCACCGCACGATTGCATCGGCCCGATCGGCTTCATCGCCGCGATCCACATGTCGTTCAGCCAGCCCAATACGCTGATCCAGGAATCGGTGCGCGCCTTCTACAAGGGCTGGTACAATGAGCTCGTCACCACGATGCCTGTGATCAAGGACGGCTATGTCTTCCCGATGGAAGGCCCCGGCCTTGGCGTCGATCTCCTGCCCGCGGTGTTCGATCGTAGCGATCTCACCGTGCGCCGCTCCAACTCTTAAGGATTCTCGAGATGAGCACTGCCCTGTTCGATCTTTCCGGCCGCACCGCCCTCGTGACCGGCTCCTCCCGCGGGCTTGGCCGCGCCATCGCGGAGGGCATGGCGAAGGCCGGTGCCAAGCTGATCATCAACGGCGTCGATCCCAAGCGCGTCGAGCAGGCGGTGGCCGAATTTCGCGCTGCCGGGCATCAGGCCGAAGGCGCCGCCTTCAACGTGACTGACGAGCCAGCCATCCTCGCCGCCTTCGAAAACTTCGACAAGACCGGACTTGCGCTCGACATCGTCGTCAACAATGCCGGCATCCAGCACCGCAAGCCGCTGGTGGAGTTCACCACCGACGAGTGGCGCAAGGTGATCGAGACCAACCTCACCAGTGCCTTCGTGATCGGCCGGGAGGCGGCCAAGCGCATGATCCCGCGCAAGCGCGGCAAGATCATCAACATCGGCTCGCTCGGCAGCGAGCTGGCGCGTCCCACCATCGCGCCCTACACCGCGGCCAAGGGCGGCATCAAGAATCTCACCCGCTCGATGGCGGTGGAATGGGCCCAGCACGGCATCCAGGCCAATGCGATCGGCCCCGGCTACATGCTGACCGACATGAACGAGGCGCTCGTCAACAACACCGAGTTCAACAATTGGTTGATGGGCCGCGTCCCGTCAAAGCGCTGGGGCAGGCCGGATGAGTTGGTGGGCGCCGCGATCTTCCTCGCGTCGGACGCTTCCACCTACGTCAACGGCCAGATCATCTACGTCGATGGCGGCATGATCGCCGCGATGTGATCGCGAAACTCCGAGGGAACGAGCCCATGCGCGCCGTCGTCATCCACGCACCGAAAGACCTGCGGATCGACAGCTACCCCGATCCGGCGCCAGGCCCTGGCGAGGTCCGCGTCAAGATTGCCAATGGTGGTATCTGCGGCTCCGACCTGCATTACTATCATCACGGCGGCTTTGGCGTCGTGCGCATCCAGCAGCCGATGGCGCTCGGCCATGAAATCGCCGGCGTGGTCGAAGCGGTGGGGGACGGCGTCACCAGCGTGAAGGCCGGCACACGCGTCGCGGTCAATCCGAGCAAGCCGTGCGGCCAGTGCCTGCATTGCCGGGAGGGCATGCGCAACCAGTGCCTCGACATGCGCTTCCTCGGCAGCGCGATGCGCTTTCCCCATGTACAGGGTGGCTTTCGCGAATTTCTGACGATCGATGCCACGCAGGCCGTGCCGATCGCGGACAAGCTGTCGCTGGCGGAAGCAGCTGTCGCCGAGCCGCTCGCGGTCTGCCTGCATGCCGGAAAGCAGGCCGGCCCCCTGCTCGGCAAGCGCGTCCTGATCACCGGCTGCGGCCCGATCGGGGCGCTGATGATCCTGGTCTCCCGCTTCGGCGGCGCCGCCGAGATCGTGGTGACCGATGTCGCCGACGCACCGCTGGCGGTCGCACGGAAACTCGGGGCCACTCACGCCATCAATGTCGGGAGCGATGCCGCTGCACTCGATCCCTGGCGCACCGGCAAGGGCGTGTTCGACACCCTGTTTGAAGCCTCCGGCAACCAGACTGCGCTGCGCACCGCGCTCGACGTGCTGCGGCCCGGTGCGACGCTGGTGCAGCTCGGTCTCGGCGGCGAGATGACGCTGCCGATCAATTCCATCGTCGCCAAGGAGCTGCAGCTCCGCGGCACCTTCCGCTTCGATCCCGAGTTCGAACTCGCCGTGCGGCTGATGGGCGAAGGCCTGATCGACGTCAAGCCGCTGATCACGGCGACCATGCCGTTCGAGAACGCCGTCGCCGCCTTCGAGCTCGCCAGCGACCGCGCGCAATCGATGAAAGTGCAGCTGACGTTCTGACGCAGGTCGAAGCCTCAGGTTAATCGATCTCGGCGAGGCCTGATGCTCAGGCGAGATAGCGCGTGAGATAGCCGTCCATGGCGTAGAGCGCGCAGAGTGCGAGGCTCGACCACACCGCGGCGGTGAAATACAGGAACATCCAGGTCAGCTCGCCCTTCCAGTGCGCGATGTCGTGGGTCACGACCCACCGCGTCGAGACGTCGTGCAGCCCCTCGAGGAAGCCGAGGAAGGTGTTGCCCTCGGCATGGCCAGCCCGCCAGCGGCTCAGATACATCGGCACGTCGACGGTGACGAGGAAGGCGAGGAAGCAGGCGATGCCGACGATGCCGGCAATCAGCGCCCAGCGCACCGGTCCCTGGAATTCCGGCATCAGCCGGCACAGCGCGATTCCTGCGATGAAGAACGTCACCGCCCATAGCGAGTTCTCGACCGCGTTGTAAAGAAAATTGGTGGTCACCACCGCGTACCAGGAGAAGCACTCCGCGATGATGATGATGGGTACGATCACCCATGCGATGTTCACGACGGTATCGGCGCCCGTCATCGTGCCGAGCTGGTGCAGGATGATCGCCCATTGCGCGACGAAGCACAGTTCGGCCACGGTCGCGACCGAACGGCCGACGAACACGCTGGAGAGCCAGGTGTCGAACAGGCAGATGCGCTGCACGTCAGCGCGCGGCAGGAACGACCGGAATGCGCAGCCGAACACATAGCCTGCGCAAAGCAGCAGCATCAGCCCGATGCTGGAGCCGCCGCCAAGGCTGCTTGCGGGTGTCGGATAAAACTCGCGGTACAGCATGAACCAGACGACGATGTTGGCGGTACTGACCAGCGTCAGGGACCCCCACCACCACGCCAGGGGATTTGACCGCGCCTGCCACCGCAACATCGAGCCGCTCCGCTGTAATGAACCTGACATCCTGTGGTAATAATACTGTCACAAGATGGCTTGCAATCACTACAAAAATCCGCGCGTCCGATCGCTCCGATGCCGTATTTTGTCAACAGTCGGAACGGATTCGCGCCTGCGGAAGGAAGCGGTTGCCTGAGGCGCGGACGGAAGCGGATCCTGGCGGTCAGCGGCGCTCGCGACGATAGCCGCCGGAGCGGATCAGATCGTCACGTTCCTCCACGTAATCCCGGTATTCGGTGATCGCGCGATTGGCCATCCTAATCCGGTTCGTCTGGCCCTGGTCGACCATCATCGTGACCCGCTGGGCCAGGAACACGCAGGCTTCGAATTCGTCGCGGATGGCCCCTGTGCGAGCGAGAAAGTCCCACGCGATCTCGTAGGCCTGTTCAGCAGCGGGATTGCGATAGTCGCTGAAGATAATGTGCGCCATCTGTATCAAACCGAAACGAACGGCCGCGTTCCTGTCGGTCTTTTGCCCACAAGCAGCAGAGCTGGATACGCAGGACCACCGGTCGCGCCTGGCGCGCCGGTGGTTCTGGCCTCGACGCGAGCCTGTCAGGCCGCCTGGCGCTGGTGCGAGAGGTATTCCATAGTCACCCTCTCGACATTGGAGTCGATCCAGCTCGCCATGCGCTGCTCTTCCTTCAGCGACGTCTCCAGCGGTCCCTTGGCCTCGGCCATGCCGGCGGCGGTGCAGAGCGCAAGCAGAGACTTATAGGCGGCAATCTCGAAATTCTCGAACGCGTTGTTGGCGAACGTGTTCTTGAGAATCTCGTCGCCGGCCGTCGCGTGCGCCATCGCCTGAACGTTGGCAATCATCGATTGTGCGGTGTCCTTCAGACTGGACGTGCTCTCGCCGCATGCTTCCAGGCACTTTTCCAATCGCTTCAGCTGCTCGTTGGTCTCCTGAAGGTGGGCCGTGAGCTTCGCCTTGACTTCCGGATATTCGTCCAGCCGCTCCGACCGTCGTTCCATCAGCTCTCGCGCCTGAATTTCCATCGCATGCGCGTTGCGTAGTCCAACCACGAACGTATCGCGGGCTTCGTTGGCGATTTCCTGGTCCTCCATCTGGCTGGCTTCGTGGCCGCCAACCCGCGATGGTTGCGGATGGTTCCTATGCTGATTGCGCCGAGATCGCGAGCTGTTCCGGCCTTCGGACCTTGAGCTAACCTGCGATAGCAGACGACAAAACAGCGCTCCGCCTTAGGAACGTCCGCGACGGAATCGTCGTTTTCCGCGTGCCTCACGGCAACTCTGGGACTTCGACCGTACGGCCACCCTACGGAGTGATGCTGCTGCAGAAGAAGATCTGGCGCATCGGGACCATCGAGATCGGGTGTATCGGGCTGAACGCAGATGACACAAATTCCCCTCTCTTCCGCCGCCGAAGCGGAACATCCCAAATTCGATCTCGATCGCAACGACAATACGAGGCAGATCGTGGCCGACGTGGCCTACCGGCAGCTTGCGATCGTCAACGTGATCTTTGTTGGATTGGAGAGCGCCGGCGACGGCAATTGGGTTTTGGTGGACGCCGGCATTCCCGGCTCGGCGCAGGCGATACGCTCGGCAGCGAGCGCACGGTTCGGCGGACAAGGCCGGCCGGCATGCATTGTCATGACCCATGCTCATTTCGACCATGTGGGCGCGCTGGAGACGCTAGCGCGCGAGTGGGACGTGCCGGTCTATGCGCACGCGGCCGAGCATCCCTATCTCGACGGCAGCCAGTCCTATCCGCCGGCGGATCCGAGCGTCGGCGGCGGGTTGCTCGCCCGGCTGTCTCCGCTGTTTCCCACCAAGCCGGTCAACGTTGCATCGCGGCTCTATGACCTTCCCTCGGATCATAGCGTGCCATTCATGCAGGATTGGCGATGGATCCACACCCCCGGCCACACGCCAGGACACGTCTCGCTCTGGCGCGAACGCGACCGCGTGTTGATCGCGGGCGATGCCTTCATCACAACGCGGCAGGAGTCAGTTTACGCCGCCGTGACGCAGAGCCCGGAGATGCATGGGCCGCCGATGTATTTCACACCGGATTGGGTCAGTGCCAAAGCATCGGTGCGCGAGCTTGCCGCACTTGGTCCCGAGATTGTCGTGACCGGCCATGGTGCGGCAATGCAAGATGCGCGGAGATGAGAGCCGAGCTCGATTCTCTCGCCTTGCGATTCGATGAAGTTGCGGTCCCCGAGAGTCAACAGCGCTGACGCGCACGCGGAGCGCGCGCCCAATTCCGCGGGGCCGCAGCCGCGGAACCCGGAACGCGCAATCGTGAGTTGGGATGCCGGGCTCTCCCCGCTAAAAGAGACCGGGGCGCATCAGAGCATTTCGCAGGGCACGTGCCGGCTATTGTCATCTCATCGCACATCACGCGGCGGACCCTCGCTCGGGCGGCGCTTGTTCCCTTCGCAGTCGCGCTCCCCCGGCCGCGCCGCGCCTCGGCGGATTCCGATATGATCCAGCAGATGCGCGACATCGTCGCCACCGAGCTCGCACCCACGGCCACACCTGACCATCCGGGCGGCTTGGCGGCTGCCCTCTACGCCGGCCGCCATGTCGAATTCTTCAGCTATGGCTTCGCGGACGACACCAGCAAACGCCCGGTAACAGCCGACACGCTGTTCAACCTCGCGTCCTTGCGAAAACCTTTCGAGGCGACGCTGGTGGCGCTCGGCGCGCTCCACGGCGAGATGCGGCTCGACGATCCCCTGCCGAAATATCTTCCGGAACTCCACGGCGACACCATCCGCTACGTCACGGTCGGCGAGCTCGTCACCCACACGTCGGGACTGTTGCTGCCGACCGATCACCCGCCCTGGCCGAACGAATCCTTCACGCGCGCGCAATTCATCGACATGCTCAACGGCTGGACACCGCCCGCAGGCGTCGCACCCGGCAAGCAGCGCATCTACTCGCATGCCGGCTACGTGCTGCTTCAACTCGTGCTCGAAGGCTGCTACCGCGCGCCGATCCGCGAGCTGATCGAGAGCCGCATTCTCAACCCGCTCGGAATGCAGGCGACGTTCATTCCGGAACGTGGACCGGACAACCGCGCCGTCATGGACGAGGCCTGGATGCAGCGCGTGGTGCAAGGCTATTCGGACCAGGGCGCCGCGCTCGGTCCATCCGGCGAACAGCAGAGCTATTTTGATCTCCCCGGCACCGGGCAGATGTTCTCGTCGGCGCGGGACATCGCGACGTTCGCGGCCGCATGCGTCGACGGCCGATCGGCCGACCCGAATCTGCGCGAGGCACTGCGGATGACGCTGCATGAGAGCTTCCGCGTCGACGAAAAGTTCGGACAGGCCATGGCCTGGGAAACCGTGCACCTTCCCGGCGTCACCATCATCGACAAGCCGGGCGGCCTCAACAACGCGTCGGGCTATATCGGCCTCGTCCCGGCGCAGCGGATCGGCATCGTGCTACTGGCCAATCGCGGCGAATATCCGCACGAGATCGCACGCTACAAGATCCTGCCGGCGCTGGCTCAGCTGGTGGCCGCGCATGGCGGCTGAACCTCAAAGCCGAAGGGCTGGCTGAGCCACGCCGGGATAGTGATCAACATCTGGGGGATGGCCGATCTACGGACGTTGCGCGCTTCAGACGGAGCGCGTCAGTCCGCCGTCGACGCGGATGTTCTGGCCGGTGATGTAGGCCGCGCCGTCGGAGGCCAGGAACGAGACCGTTGCCGCGATCTCCTCGACCTTGCCGTAGCGTTTCATCGGCACGCTGTCGCGACGCGCATCGGTCTGCGGCAGGCTGTCAATCCAACCCGGCAGCACGTTGTTCATGCGGACGTTGTCCGCGGCATAGGTGTCGGTGAATATCTTCGTGAACGCAGCCAGGCCTGCGCGGAACACCGCCGAGGTCGGAAACATCGCGCTCGGCTCGAACGCCCACGCAGTCGAGATGTTGATGATGGCGCCCGCCCTCTGAGCCTGCATCACCGGCGTCACGAGCCGCGTCGGACGGATCACGTTGAGAAGATATGTGTCCAGGCCAGTGTGCCACTGGTCGTCGGTGATCTCCGTGATCGCCGCGCGCGGCCCGTGGCCGGCGCTGTTGACGAGCACGTCGATGCGCCCCCATTTGGCCATCGTACCGTCGACGAGGCGCTTGAGATCGTCGCTCGACTGGTTCGAGCCGGTGAGGCCGAGCCCGCCGAGTTCGGCCGCAAGCGCTTCGCCCTTGCCGGAGGACGACAGGATCGCCACGCAAAAGCCGTCAGCTGCAAGCCGACGCGCAGCCGCTGCTCCCATGCCGCTGCCACCCGCGGTGACGAGTGCTACTTTTTGTACTGCCATGGCCGATCATCCCTTTTGACACCGTTGAGGCGAGCCAGCAGTCCGCCTGTCATGGGAGCCTTCTACAGCCGGACCTGCCGGCAGGTCCATCGCCGAAGGTATCATCATGGGGTCGCGAGCCTGTCGCGACCACGTCCTGCTAGTCACCTGGAACCCAAGTTCGTCGCATAAATTAGTGCTCGAAACCTTCGAGGAGAGCGCGCTTGTGGCGAATGCAGGTGTGAGAGGCCGGCCGATCGAGCCGTTGGTGCTGAGTGCGCAGGAGCGGGCGTACTT